>CAZXNF010000368.1:0-4251 GCA_964641785.1 uncultured Streptomycetaceae bacterium
GAAACCACTTATAAATCGGGGAAAGTTGTTCAAACAAACGAGACCACTTCTATTCACCCACTCGATTACCTGAAGAGCCGTAATTTTTAAGTGTGATTGATGTTTTCCGCTGGGAATGTAATTCAATCAACGCCTGTTATTCGGAAGGTCTCGCATACATGCGATTGAGCCGCAGCAAGATCGAGCTTTTCCAGCGCTGCCCGCGTTGTTTCTGGCTCAACGTCAATGCCAAGATCAGGCAGCCGTCCGGACCCCCGTTCAGTCTGAATGTGGCGGTCGATCACTTGTTCAAGAACGAGTTCGATGCCTATAGGGGTGGCGGTGTTGTGCCGCCACGCCTCGCTGCTGCGGGGATAGACTGCATTCCAGCCGCCCACGCTGATCTCTCAAAATGGCGCCACAACTTCACAGGGGTATCCGCGGTCCACGAGCCGACTGGGTTGGAATTGTTCGGCGCGATCGAGGATCTTTTGGTCGACCGCCAAGGGCTCTACTACGTGGTGGACTACAAAGCCACGGCCAAGGCTGGCGAAGTCAGCTTGGACGCCGAATGGCAGATCTCCTACAAGCGACAGGTGGAGTTTTACCAATGGCTGCTGCGCCGCAACGGTCTCCGGATGGCGGATCGCGCCTGGTTTGTCTACGCGAATGGAATCAAGGACGACGGTCCGTTCGATGACGTGCTTCGCTTCCGAACGACGCTGATCCCCTACGATGGGGACGACTCATGGGTCGAGCCCACGATCGCATCCGCGCATGCTTGCCTGGCGCAAACCGCCGCGCCCGATCCAGCCAGCAACTGCGAGTACTGCAGCTACGTCTCGAAGTTGAATAGTCACTTTGATAAAGCCGCGCTGGGCACGGTCAACGCGTAGTCCTCTGCCGTTGATACCGTACAGTCCCCGACCATGAACTCGCTCGCCGCCCCGCGTACCGTCCTTGTGGCGAGTGATCGTGTGCTGGCGGAGGTCGCCGCAGAAATTATTGCGAAGCTTAACGTCGCGGATGCCGTCGTGCTGCTGCCCACACTGCACGCCGCGTCGGGGATGGCGCGCGCGCTGGGCGCTGCTGCGCAAGGCGTCGTGCTGCTGCCGCGCATCACCACGCTGGCGGAATGGTCCGCCGGCGTCGCGGTCGGCCAGCCCCTGCAGCCGGCGACCGTGCGCGAGGCGCAGTTGTTCGAGGCGCTCGCCGGCCGTTCCTGGCTGCCGGATGCGGACCGCTGGGCGGTGGCCGGCGAACTGGCGGGGCTCTTCGATGAACTGACGCGCTGGCACGTAGCGCTGCCGGCATCGCTTGCTGATTTCACGCGCAAGCTCGCGCAGGCGTACCGCACGAAGAGCGGCGCCTCGCTCTCGTTCGAGGCGCGGGTCGTGCACGAACTGTGGCACGCCGCCGGCGCCGCGCGGAAGACGCTGGATGCCGAAGCGCTCTACCAGTTGCAGCTGTCAGCGCTCGCGCGCGAAGCCCGGTTTCCGCTGCACGTGGTCGATGCCGGCCGCCTGACGCCGGCGGAGCGGGCTTTCTTTGCGCGCTACGCCGAGCGTGCGCCGGTCACTATGTATGGGCCGGATGACACCGGCGGCGGCGTGGCGCAGACCCTGCACGCCGCGTGGCCGGCGGCGCCCGGGATGCCGTTGCGCGAGCGGGCCGCGGCCCTGCGCGAAACGCTGCCGGCCAGTCCGCTGGCCGGACGGTTGCGGATCGTCGGTGCGGAGTCCGCCGAGGCCGAGGCCCGGCTGGTGGACGTCACTGTCCGTGAGTGGTTGCTCGAGGGCCGCCGCAGCATCGCCGTGATCGTGCAGGACCGCGTGATCGCGCGCCGCGCGCGGGCGCTGCTGGAGCGCGCGCAGGTGCTGGTCAGGGACGAAGCCGGGTGGGCGCTGTCCACCACCAGCGCGGCGACGGCGGTCGGCCGGCTGCTGGATGTAGTCTCCGGCGAGGCCTACCACCGCGACCTGCTCGATCTCATGAAATCGCCCTTCGCCTTTCGCGATGTGCCGCGCGCGACGCGTCAGGCCGCAGTGTGGACGTTCGAGCAGGCGCTGCGCCGCGACAACGTCGTGTCGGGACTCAACGCCTATCTGGCCCTGGCGGAGCGCAAAGGCGACGCCGACGTGCGCGCGTTGCTCGAACGGGTGGCCGGCGCCACGCGCGAATTCACGCGCAAGCAGAACACCCTCGCGGGCTGGCTCTCCGCGCTGACGCGCGCGCTGGAGGGCCTCGGTATCGCGCAGGGGCTGGCGGAAGATGCCGCGGGCGGGCAGTTGCTCGAACTGATCCGTGCGCTGTCGCACGAACTGGCGGGGGACCGCCTCACGGTCTCGCTCGCCGACTGGCGGCGGTGGTTCGCCCGCAAGCTGGAGTCCGCGACCTTCCGCGACCGCTCGATTGAAAGCCCGGTCATTTTCACCAACCTTGCCGCCACGCCGCTGCGCGCCTTCGATGGCGTGGTCGTGGTCGGCGGCGATGCGGCGCACCTGCCCGGGCCCGATGCGTCGCGGCTGTTTTTCAACCAGAGCGTGCGCGCGGAGCTGGGCTTGCCGGTGCGCGAGGACAGCCTGCGGGAGATGACGGGCTGGCTCACCGGCCTGATCGCGCAGGCGGGCGCGGTGGTCGTGACCTGGCAGCGCCGCGTGAACGGCGAGGAGAACCTGCTCTCGCCGTACTTCGAGCGCCTCGACACGCTGCATCACCAGGCTTGGCGCACGCGCCTGTCCGACAGCGTGTCCGGCGAACACCTGCGCGCCGCCGCCGTGCAGCCCGCCGTCACCGCGCCGCTGCCGCAACCGATGACGGCGCCGCGGCCCGCCGTGCCCGCCGCCCGCATCCCCGCCCGGATTTCCGCGAGCGGCTACAACGCGTTGATGGCGTGCCCTTACCAGTTCCACGCGCGCTACGTGCTCGGCCTGGGCGAGCTGGACGAAGTGCAGGAGGAAATTGACAAGTCCGACTACGGCCAGCGCGTGCACGACGTGCTGGCGCATTTTCACCGCGACCATCCGGTGGTTGCCGAACTGGGCGAAGCGCCGGCGATCGCAGAACTCGTCCGCCGCTCCGACCGCGCGTTCCGCGACGCGATCGCGGCCAACCTGCTGGATGCGGCCTGGCTCGCCCGCTGGAAGACGCTGATTCCCGACTACGTGCGCTGGCAGCTGGCGCGCGAAGTTGAGGGCTGGATGTTCACCGCGGCGGAAGCGTCGCGCGAGCTCACCATCGAGACGCCCGGTGGGCGCAGTCTCCTGCTGCGCGGGCGCATCGATCGCGCGGACACGGGCGCTGGCGGCGCGGTGGCGGTGATCGATTACAAGACCCGCCGTCCGGAAAAGCTCAGGGACGCACTGAAGGTGCCGGGCGAAGACGTGCAACTGCCGGTGTACGCACTGCTGTGGGGCGGTCCGGTGGCGGCGGCCCTGTTTCTTTCCATCGAGCGCGACGGCGTGGCGGCGGTCCCGCTCGAAGCCGACCTGGCCGCGCTGGCGGAAGACACCCGGACGCGGCTCGCGGACCTCTACGACGCGCTCCATGAAGGCGCGCCGCTGCCTGCGCAGGGCACCGACGACGCCTGTGAGTACTGCGAAATGCGCGGACTGTGCCGCCGGGACTACTGGACATGAGCGCCGCCGAATTGCCGGCCCAGAACGCGCCCGCGCTCGACCCGCAGCGCTCGGTGGTGGTGGAGGCGTGCGCGGGCAGCGGCAAGACCTGGCTGCTGGTGTCGCGCATCGTGCGGCTGCTGCTGGCCGGGGCCCGGCCCTCGCAGATCCTCGCCATCACCTTTACCCGCAAGGCCGCGCAGGAGATGGCGGCGCGGCTGCGCGACTGGCTGGAACTGCTGGCCACCGCGGAGGATGACGAAGTGCGCGAGTTCCTGCGTCAGCGCGCCGTCAGCGACGCCGACCTCGATGCGCTGTTGCCCGTCGCGCGCGGCCTGTACGAGCAACTGCTCACGGCGCAGCCGCCGGTCACGATCACGACCTTCCACGCGTGGTTTCTGCAGTTGCTGCGGCAGGCGCCGCTCGACGGCGGCGCGCTGGGCGACGTGACGCTGCTCGAGCAGACCGCGGGCCTGGTGGATGAGGCATGGCAGTTGTTCGCGGCGGACCTGCAGCGCCACCGCGACAGCGCCGCGGGCCGCGGGCTCGATTACCTGTTCGCGGAGTACGGGCTCGACAGCACCCGCAGCCTGCTCGTCAATTTCCTGCATCGCCGCACCGACTGGCTGGCGCACACGATGCCGCTGGCGGGAGA
>CAZXNF010000369.1:0-1353 GCA_964641785.1 uncultured Streptomycetaceae bacterium
GGGCGAATTCACGGTCACCAACGAATACCTGGTGCGTGACCTGAAGAAGCTCAACCTGTGGGACGACGTGATGATCTCGGACCTCAAGTACTTCGACGGTTCGCTCTCCAAGATCGACCGCATCCCGCAGGATGTCCGCGCCCTCTACGCCACGGCGTTCGAGATGGAGCCCAAGTGGCTGGTCGAGTGCGCGGCGCGCCGGCAGAAATGGATCGACCAGTCGCAGTCGCTCAACATCTACATGGCGGGCGCGTCGGGCAAGACGCTGGATGAAACCTACAAGCTCGCTTGGGTGCGCGGCCTGAAGACCACCTACTACCTGCGCACGCTCGGGGCAACGCACGCGGAGAAGTCCACGGTGGCGGCGGGTTCGCTGAACGCGGTCCCGGTGGCCGGCGCGCCGGCGACGGATGTCCAGTTCTGCTCGATCGACAACCCGGAGTGCGAAGCCTGCCAGTAACGCGTATCCGGGATTGATGAAAACCAGGGGAAGCAGCCAGTCCAGCGTTAATGAGGTCAGTCACAGAACAACGAGACGTGCCCACCTAATGCAACGATAAAGGGAACGCGTCAGCAGTTGATCGTCGTCCACCTAAAACACCAATAAAGGGAGCAAGGCCATGCTGCAATTTGAAGATTCCATCACGCCCGGCGTGATCCAGGGCAACCCCGGCGCCACCCTCGGCCTGCAGCCGGTATTTGCGCCCGGCGCGAATCCCATGGCGCCCGCCGCCCCGCAGACCGTGCCGGCACCCGCACCGGCCGAGCAGCTGCTGCGGCGCGTCAACATCGCCGACAAGCGCATCATCAACGGCCAGACCGACGTCAACCAGCTGGTGCCGTTCAAGTACAAGTGGGCATGGGAGAAATACCTGTCCGCCTGCGCGAACCACTGGATGCCGCAGGAAATCCAGATGTCGCGCGACATCGCGCTGTGGAAAGATCCGAATGGTCTGTCGGAAGACGAGCGCCGGCTGATCAAGCGTAACCTCGGCTTCTTCGTGACGGCGGATTCGCTGGCCGCGAACAACATCGTGCTCGGCACCTACCGCCACATCACCGCGCCGGAATGCCGCCAGTACCTGCTGCGCCAGGCCTTCGAAGAGGCGATTCACACCCACGCCTACCAGTACATCGTGGAGAGCCTGGGCCTTGAAGAGGGCGAAATCTTCAACGCGTACCATGAAGTGGATTCGATCCGGGCCAAGGATGAATTCCTGATCCCATTCATTGACACGCTGACCAATCCGCACTTCAAGACCGGCACGCCGGAAAACGACCAGAAGCTGCTGAAAAGCCTGATCGTATTTTCCTGCCTGATGGAAGGCCTGTTCTTCTACGTCGGCTTCACGC
>CAZXNF010000369.1:1363-4239 GCA_964641785.1 uncultured Streptomycetaceae bacterium
GTATCAGTACATCCTGCGCGACGAGTCCATGCACTGCAATTTCGGCATCGACCTCGTGAACACCATCAAGCTGGAGAACCCGCACCTGTGGACCTCCGAGTTCCGCGAGGAAATCCGCGTGCTGTTCCGCCAGGGCGTCGATCTCGAGTTCCGCTACGCGGAGGACACCATGCCGCGCGGCGTGCTCGGGCTGAACGCCTCCCAGTTCAAGGAATACCTGCGCTTCATCTGCAACCGCCGCTGCCAGCAGATTGGTCTCGACCCGCTATACGAAGGGGCCACCAACCCCTTCCCGTGGATGTCGGAGATGATCGATCTGAAGAAAGAGCGCAACTTCTTCGAAACACGCGTCATTGAGTATCAGACGGGAGGCGCACTCAGTTGGGACTGAGCCTGATAGCGAGAAGATATCCACGGAAGCGACGCAACATGCACTCCATTACCGAATGCCGGGCCGAGGACAACTACACGTTGTGGCTGCGGTTCGCCGACGGACTCGAGGGGCACGTCTCCCTCGGTGAGTTGGTGGCGACCAAGTATTTCCGGATGCTGACGGAAGGCGACGCGTTCAACCGCGTATCCTTCGATCCGGTAGCCCACGCGTTGACCTGGGAAGGCGGCATCCAGCTCGATCCGGAAGTGCTGTACCGGGATCTGGCGAGCAAGACGCTGAACGCCCTGCATTAACGCGCGGTGGCGGGTGCCCGGAAGACGGGCGCCGGCCGCGAGGGTACGGAGATGGTTGCGCGATGCGCGCTGAGGCGCCAGGGTGGCGGTGTCCGCCCGGTGCGCCTCGCGGTCACTATCCTCTAAAGGAGGCTCGAAATGGCGAAACGGAAAAAAGCGGCGAAGAAGAAGGCAGCCAAGCGCGCCGTCAGCGCGAAGAAATCGGCGCTGAAGAAAAAGAAACTGGTCAAACGCGCCCCGGCGAAAAAGAAAGCCGCAGGCAAAAAAAAGGCCGCGAGTAAAAAAGCGGCCAAGAAGAAAGCCAAGAAACCCGCATCTAAGGCCGTGAGCAAGCCGGCACCGAAACCTGCTGCCGTCCCGTCATCGTCTGCGCCGGCTCCGGTGGTGATACCGGGCGCGTGGCCTTTTCCGATGGCGAGCCGGCCATAAATACCGGGCTGGCACTGCAAAACCGCTAGGGCGGGAACGAGACAATACAAAACCCGGACCCCCGAGGCAAGCGCGTTGGCGTGGTGCGACGCGGAAACGGGCTCGAAAGAGCCCATTTTATTTCAACATTTTCAATGTGTTGAAGAATTATCGCCAGGGCCTATTCCGTCCGTTCCGGGAGGTCGGAAAACGGGGTTTCTGGGGCGTCCGGGGGACGGCGGTCTGCCGACAGCGACGTTACCGTGACCCTGGGGGCTGGCGAAAGGGGCAGCGCATGGAGCGCAGGCGGGTGAACTGCGCGGCGCCGGCTACGACTCGCGCGAGCGGCTGCTCGAAATCGAATTCACGGGCGGTCGCATCGTCCAGTACCGCGGCGTCGGTGAGGAGGTCCATCGACGCCTCATGAGCGCGTCATCTCCAGCCAGTGACTTCCGCGACAACATCGAGGATGAGTTTTCGTCCGCCCGCGTGCGCTGACGGCACGCCGGGGCGGGCAGTTCCCGCGCGGGCCTTTGTTACAATCTTTCACATCAGGGAGCGCGCAAAAACCCCGAAGCCCGGATAGTGGGCGATCAAGGGCGCCCCTGCAGGCTGCGGTGACCGATCATTCACGATAGTGCCTAGCGGAGGAGAACACCATGAATGCCCCCCTGATCCAGTTCGTCGGCGCGCTGCTGCTCGCGGCGTCGGCGACGGCGTTTGCGCAAGGCGACGACTGCAAGAACCGCGGACAGCTCGACACAATGTACTGCGACGAAAACAAGGATCTGGTCGCAGACACACCCAAAGACGCCAAGCGCTGGAAAAACCCGAATACGCTGGTGTTTACCTACACGCCGGTGGAGGATGCCGCCGTGTATGAAACGGCGTTCAAGCCCTTCCTCGATTACCTGGGCAAGTGCACGGGCAAGAAAATCGTGTATTTCCCGGTGCAGTCGAACGCCGCTCAAATCGAGGCCATGCGCGCCGGGCGACTGCACGTTGGTGGATTCTCGACCGGCCCGACCGGATTCGCCGTGAACCTCGCGGGCGCGGTGCCGTTCGCGATCAAGGGGACCGAGAAGGAACTCCAGGGTTATAACCTGATCATGATCGTCAAGAGGACGAGCCCGTACCAGAAGCTCGCTGATCTGAAGGGCAAGAAGATCGCGCACACCTCGCCTTCGTCCAACTCCGGTCATTTGGCGCCGCAGGTGCTGTTCCCGCCCGAGGGCCTCGCGATGGACAAGGACTACAAGCCGCTGTTCTCCGGCGGGCACGGGCAGTCGGTAAAAGGCGTGGAAACGGGCGATTACGACGCCGCACCCGTCGCCTCCGACGTGTTCTACCGCATGGCCTCGCGCGGCGAGATCAAGGCGGACGACTTCCGCATTATTTACAAAAGCCCGTTGTTCCCGACCTCGTCGTTCGCCTACGCACACGATCTCGCACCCGAGTTCGCCAAGCAGCTCACCAAGTGCTTCTACGACTACCGCTTCCCGCCGGAGATGCAGAAGACTTTCGGCGGCGCGGACCGGTTCTTCCCTATTACCTATGAGAAGGAGTGGGCGGTGGTGCGCAAGATCGCCGATGAAACGGGCACGCCGTTCAACCGCGCCGCCTACGAGAAAGAGTCGGCACGCGAGGAAGCGGCGCGCAAGAAAATGCTGGAAGACAAGGCCAAGAAGTAGCGCGTCATGGTGGCGGCCGAGCGGGCGACCGGCGCCGTCGCCATCGAAGTCCGGGGTTTGTGCAAGGAGTACAAGCGCGGCGTTCCGGTG
>CAZXNF010000370.1:0-4233 GCA_964641785.1 uncultured Streptomycetaceae bacterium
GATTGGCCTCTCGGTCGCCGCCGACGCGCGTGAGCTCTACGCCCTGCCCCTGCTGCTGCCGCTCGCGCTGCTCGCCAACCCGGCGGTCGGCACCCTGCGCCGCGGCGCCGCCAACGCGCTTTACTGGTTTGCCGTCATGGGCTTCACCGTGTTCCTGCTGGCGGGCTGGTTCTACTGGACCGCGCTCGATCTCGGCGTGCCCATCCGCCTGCACGAGCATCTGCACCGCATCCAGCCCGGCTACACCGACGGCCCGCGGCCCCTGCATGTCGCGTGGGCGGCCGTGCTCACGCTCGCCTGGTTTGCGCTCGTCTGGAATCTCAAGCGCGGGCCCGAACGCCCGCTGCTCGCCTGGGCCGGCGGCATGACCGTCGTATGGGGCGTGGCGGTGGCGCTGTTCCAGCCGTGGGCCGACGTCGGCAAGAGCTACCGCGCCACCATCGAACACCTGGCCGCGGCGGTGCCCAAGCGCCACGTCTGCATCGCGCAGCGCAACCTTGGCGGCCCGCAGCGCGCGATGCTGGATTACTACGCCAAGCTGCACACCGTACGCGACGGCGCGCCCGCGGCGGAGAAGTGCAACGTGCTGCTGGTGCAAGGCTTCGCGCGGCAGGATCTCCAGTTGCCCGGCTGGACCAAGATCTGGGAAGGCGCGCGGCCGGGGGACAAGACGGAGAAGTTGCGCTTGTACCAACGCGCCACTGGGGTGCGGCCCTGAAGGCGGACGGTACACGACGCCCGTCACCGATCGGCGCCGGCAGGCATCGCATGAAGCCGGCGCCCGCCCAGGCCCGTTCCGCGACATGAGCCTGCTCACTCCACTCGACAAAAGAGGCGCTGTGTTCTGGCTGGGCGCGGGCTGTTTCTTCGTCGCGGCCATCGGCCTGGCCGACTTCGCGACCGGGAACGAACTCGGCTTCTCGCTGTTTTATCTGCTGCCGATCGCCATGGTGGCCTGGTTTTCCGGCCGGCCCGTGGGCGTCGCGATCAGCAGCATCGCCGCCGTGACGTGGTTGGCCACCGATAGCCTGAGCGGGCAGACCTACTCCCATGCCTTTATAGGTTTCTGGAACGCCGCGATACGCTTGGGCATGTTTCTGGTCGTGGCCCTGCTGCTGCCGGCATTGAGGGAGCTGGAGCACGAAAAGGCGCTCGCCCGCATCGATCATCTGACCGGCACCGCCAACCGGCGGCATTTTTTCGAGATCGCGCAGGCGGAACTGGACCGCTCACAACGGTACCGTCGCCCCTTCACGGTCGTCTATATCGACCTGGACGGCTTCAAGTCGGTGAACGACCGGTTCGGTCACCGGGCCGGCGACAGGCTGCTCCGCGCCCTCGCCGAGCGGGCGAAACGGCACCTGCGCAGAACCGACGTCGTGGCGCGGCTGGGCGGCGATGAATTCGCGTGCCTGCTGCCTGAGATCGGCGCGGAGGCGGCGCGCGCGATGGCCCCCAAGCTGCAAGCCGCCCTGCTGGATGAAATGCAGGTCAACCAGTGGCCGGTGACCTTTTCCATCGGCGTCCTGACCTACGAAAGCGGCGCGATCAGCGTCGATGAACTGATCCGGAAAGCGGACGACCTGATGTACTCGGTCAAACGGAGCGGCAAGAATGCACTCGCCTACACCGGGCATACCGGCTGAGTGCAAGTGCGCGGTAACGCATGCGGAGAAGTACGACATGCCGCTGTGCAGGGCTTCGCGCGGCAGGATCTGCTGCTGCCCGGCTGAGCCAAGATCCGGGAGGCGCGCGGTCGGGGGACAAGACGGAGAAGCTAAGGTTGTATCGGCGGGCGACGAGAGCCGCTTCCTGAGGGTCTCCCCGCGTCATTCGGTCATCGCCGGTCCGCGCCGACGCATTCACCCGTTTTGAACGGCCCGTATGTCGGGTTTTTCTGTGCGGTAAGATGACTCATTGGAGGCATCAAGATGAATCAATCCTATACCGCAGTGGTGAAGCAGGACGGCGAGTGGTGGATCGGCTGGGTGGAAGAAGTCCCCGGCGTCAACTGCCAGGAAAACACGCGCGACAAACTGCTGGAGACGTTGCGCACCACGCTTGCGGAAGCGCTGGAAATGAATCGCGCCGATGCAAGGGACGCAGCAGGGAAAGGTTACGAAGAGTTCACTATCGCGGTATGAAACGTCGCGATCTGTTGCGACACCTGACCGCACACGGGTGCTCGCTTCTGCGGGAAGGCGGAAGCCATTCGTGGTGGCACAACCCGTCTCAGAACAAGCGCAGTGTCGTTCCGCGCCACTCAGAGGTCAACGATCACCTCGCGCGAAAGATCTGCAAGGATCTGGGTGTTTCTCCGCCATGACGCGCAATTGGCTACGACTCGATTTATTCCTATAATGGCCTCATGCTCTACGATCGCCAGAAGCGCTTGCTTGCACTCCTGAATGCCCTTGGTGGAGAAGTGGGCAGTTTGGATTTTCAGAAGCTACTTTTTCTCTTTTGCCAAGATGCAGAAACAGCCCCCACATACGAGTTTGTTCCGTACCGTTTCGGCGGGTTCTCTTTCACGTCATATGCCGATAAGCGACGGCTTACCGAAAAGCGTTTGCTTGCGGATGAAGAGCGTCTTTGGAAACTGACAAAGCTCGGCAGAACAGCCGCAAAGGTAACGACAGGACTACGAGAAAGCATGGATCGTTTTGCGCGCCAGCATGCCAATCTACGTGGCGAGGCATTGGTAGCCGAGGCGTACCGCCGGCACCCCTACTACGCTATCCGCAGTGAGATCGCCGGGCGATTGCTAGCAAAAGATGCATTGACGACAGCGCGAGTGGCAGCCGCGCGTCCCACAGGGATGGCCGCAGGATTATGCACGATCGGCTACGAAGGCCGAAATTTGGAGGGGTATTTAAATTTGTTGATTGGTGCAGGAGTGACTTTGCTATGTGACGTGCGACGCAACCCCGTGAGTCGGAAATACGGCTTCTCAAAGAGCACTCTCGCCAAGGGCTGCGAAGGCGTGGGGATTCGGTATGAGCACCTACCAGAACTAGGCATTGCTTCAGAAGAACGGCGCGAACTTGAAACGCAAGCCGACTACGATGCATTATTCAAGATTTATGAGCGCAACGCGTTACCTCAATTAGGCAACACCTTGGGGAGTATCCGGGAATGGATACGGGAGGGAAACCGCGTGGCGCTGACATGCTTTGAGCGTCTTCCACAACAATGTCATCGTCATTGCGTGGCCGAAGCCCTAGAACAAAAGTTCGGCAAATCGTTTGCCCCGACACATTTGTAGAAATTATCCGAACATGACTCGGGAGCGCGTTCTCATTACCGTAAAAACGTACCCGACACTATCGAGAAACTATGGGGAGACAGTATGCACTGCAGGCGTGCGCGCAGACGGCACTTGGGTTCGAATCTATCCTGTCCCGTTTAGGCGCCTCGATGAAGCGGAGCAGTACCGAAAGTTCGACTGGCTCGACTGCGACCTTGTCAGAACTCGCTCTGATCCGCGTCCTGAATCTCGAAGACCTGTCGATCCGAAGCAGTTTAGCCCCATCGCACACATGGATACTGCGGATGGCTGGCGTGAACGTCGTCAACTTCTACTTCGCACCGCAAAGGTCTATACACGATTAGACGAGCTTATTGAGGGAGCAAAGGCGAACGAAGTATCGCTTGCCGTCTTCAAGCCGAGCACGATCAAAGGGTTCATATCAGAAGTGGAAGACCGGGAATGGGATGCGGCAAAGTTGGCAGAGATTCGAAACCGCACGAACCAGATGGAACTCTTCGCTGACGAATCTTGGCGTAAAACGTTCCAGGTTATTCCTAAACTGCCCTACAGTTTTTCTTACCGGTTTGAGGATGCAGATGGGAGAAGTAGCGAGCTTCAGGTTTTAGACTGGGAAGCGGGGGCACTCTACTGGAACTGCTTACGCCTTTGCGGTGGTGACGAAGCCAAGGCTCGAGAAAAAGTGCGGGCGAAATATTTTAATGAGTATAGCAATACCGACTTACATTTCTTTCTTGGCACTACTCAGCAATTTCATCAATTCGCTCCGAACCCTTGGGTAATCATCGGCGTTTTTCCGATCCCACATGAACGTCAGATGAACTTGCTCTAGCTTTTTTCTGGATCGCACAAGCCCACGGCAAATTTTAACTTCCTCTGCGTAATCTAAGATCTCTCGTAAAGGAAACTCCATGAACGAAGAAACCTTCAACCAAAGCCTCCGCCAGTTCCTGAAAAGCGTCGGC
>CAZXNF010000371.1:0-4223 GCA_964641785.1 uncultured Streptomycetaceae bacterium
AAGTGACTGCGTGATGATCGACTGCCCATCCCGATCCTACCCATGAAATCCATTCCCTCCCTCCCTTGCGCAGTGCGCGGGGGAGGGCTGGGGTGGGGGCAGACTTTTTTGAATTACATACCATTCATGCTTGCCCCCATCCCAACCTTCCCCCGCAAGCAGGGGAAGGAGCTTGAAATACTCCCTCCCTTGCGCAGTGCGCGGGGGAGGGTTGGGGAGGGGGCAGACCTTCCTGAACTCTACACATCTTCATGCTTGCCCCCATCCCAACCTTCCCCCGCGCATTGCGCAAGGGAAGGAGAGAAGTGACTGCGTGTAGTACGTACAAAAAAACGGGCGCCGTTTCCGGCGCCCGTTTCAGGCAGAACCTTGCTGCGTAAAGCTTAGAACGTGTGGCGAGCGGACAATCCAACCGCTTGCTGCGTGACACCTGCCGCGGGACCGTTGACCTGGCCACCGAGGTTGTACCGCGCGCTACCCTCTTGATCGAGGTACACGTAGCCAACCGCGACTTCCGTGCGCTTCGAGAACTTGTGGTAGACCTGAACCTGATACAGGTTGGCACCCGTGCCGCCCGCACCGCCGTTCGCCACGCGGTTACCGATGAGGGTAGGCGTGACAAGGCCGCCGATCACGTTGCCGCCCATGCTGCCCTTGCTGTCGCCAGCCCACGTCCAGTTGCCGCGCACGCCCCACGGGCCGGAGATTGCCCAGTCGGCGCCGACCATGGCCGTTTGCTGCTTGAAATTGCTGTTCGAGCTGCCGGCAACAAAGCCCGCGAGGTTCACGTTGGACGTGTCGTGATCGGACCACAGGTAGCTGCCGCCGACTTTCAGCTTGCCGAAGAACGTGTAGGCCGCGGACAGGTGCCACGCCTTGTCGGAACCGCCGAAGGTCGTGAAGGCTGCCGCACCACCGGCTGCGTTCGCGCCGGTCCAGAAGTTCTCGTGCTGCTCGTAACCGGCGCCGATCGCCAGCGGGCCGTTGACGTAGGACGCGGCCAGCGAATACAGGCGCGGCTTGCTGCCCGGCACCGCGCTGGTGACGAGGGAGGCGATCACATCGGCAGTGGAGAGCACGCTCGCCATCCCCAGCACCTGGAAACCGCCCCAGCGCGGCGACTCGTAGGTGAAGCTATTGTTCTGACGGCGTTTCCAGCCGGTCGGGGTGGCGCGGCCGTTGACCGTGGCCGAGGTGCCCGCGAACAGGAAGGCGGTGCCGTAGATGCCGGTATCGGCACCGCCGACGCGGCCCAGGTCGACCGTGCGCTTGAACGGGGTGTCCCAGTTACCGACGAACACATTACCCCAGGCGCCCTTGAAGCCGACCGCGCTGTTGCGCTGGCACCAGCCGTTACCGGCCTGGCCGCGGTAATCAGCGGTGGAGATACATTGGAACCAGGCCGACAGGCTGCCGCCCAGCTTCTCTTCACCCTTGAAGCCGATTTCGCTGCCCGGCGACTGGAGTGAATCGACCGAGGTGCGGTCGCCGGTGGGGAAGCCACCCGCCAAGCCGCCGTTGGGGACCGTGCCGGATTGGTTGCCGGCACCTTGCGCGCCGACCGTGGCCCACGAATATTCCATGTAGATCGTGCCGAAAATCTGCACGGTCGACGGGTTTTGCGCCATCGCCATGCCCGGCGCCACGAAGGCACCCGCAACGGCTGCGGCAATCAGTTTCTTTTGCATGCAAATCTCCTGTCGGTTTTGATGTGTTGCGTCTGTTGCACATTACGTTGTTGCTTCTGCCCCGCCCGCGAACCGGTATGACTTGCACCTGCCACCGGAACCCAGAACACCCACAACTACAACTACAACTACAACTGCGCGGACAGAGCGCTCCCCCATTTGGAGGTTGTCGCCAGTATGCCCACCGGCCCCCACCCGACTCAACAAATTCGGGCTTTCCGCACAGTGATTAAGGGACAGATGTTGCGCCCCTGCAACAACACCGCCGAACACCGGGCGGCGTCCGGGGCCACGGGGCCACCCGGCCGCCACCGGAAAGCGGCCGGCCGGCGGCGGCGGGCTGAACCCGGCCAGGCACTGGCTATAACCCCGGGATAGCAACGAAAACATCATGGTTTCAATGTGTTACCATGCCGCATGATCCCCCGTGAGCATCTGGCGGCGGCCTTGCAGGCGGGTTTCGCCGCGCACCAGCAGGGCAACCTGGCAGCCGCGCAAAGCCTCTACCGCGACGTATTAGCAACAGTCCCCGGCCATCCGGACGCATTGCACCTGCTCGGGATGACCTACCTGCAGGCGGGCGACCCGGCGCAGGCCGTCGGCCTGCTCGAACCAGCCGTGCGCCAGTTGAACCGGGCGGACGCGCATGGCCACCTCGCGCAGGCGTACTTCGCGCTGGCCCGCTATGCCGAGGCGCAGGAAAGCTTCCGCAAGGCCGCGCGCCTCGATCCGCGGGAGCCGCAGTACCCGATCGGCTGCGCGACCGCGCTCGCGCTGCAGAAGAAATACGCGGAAGCCGAAAAACTGCTCGCCAAACTGGCGGTGCGCTTTCCGCGCGAGGCACTGGTGTGGTTCAACCTCGGCAACACGCAGCGCGACCAGGCGCGCCACGCGGAGGCGGCCGACAGTTTTGCGCGCGCGCTGGCACTCGATCCGCAGTCATCGCAGGCGATCGACGCGCGCAACAACCTCGGCGCGGCGTACCACGCGCTCGCGCGCTTTGAAGACGCGGAGCACGAGTTCCGTGCCTGCCTGGCAGCGGCGCCCGACTATCCGCTCGCGCGCTGCAACCTCGCCTCGCTGCTGATCGACGTCGGCCGCTTTCCCGAAGCGGAGACGCTGTGCCGCGAAGTCATCGCCGTGCATCCGCAACTCGCACAGGCGCACACCTTCCTCGGCGCAGCGGTCGGCCATCAGGGCCGGCTCGAAGACGCGCTCGCCTGCCATCGCCGCGCTGCGGCGCTCGACGACCGCGATCCCAAGGTGCTGGAAAACCTCGCCGGCCTGCTGGTGGACACGGGGCAGTTCGCGGAAGGCGTCGCGCGCTACGCGGCGCTCGCCGAAGGCGGGCCGCTGTCCTTGCCGGCGCACATGACACTGGCCGGCGCGCTGCTCTCGCGCGGCCGCCTCGACGCCGGCTGGGCCGCGTACAGCCACCGGCCGTCGCTCGCGCACTTTCGCACCAAGTATCCGCGGGTGACGCTCGCGCGCACGCTGCCGGCGCCGCTGGCGGGCCTGCATCTCAGCCTCGCGCGCGAACAGGGCCTCGGCGACGAAATTTTCTTCCTGCGCTACGCGCCCGCACTGCACGCGGCGGGCGCGCGCCTGACGGTCCGCGCGGGCAACAAGATCGCGAGCCTGCTCGCGCGCGCACCGTGCTTCGCGGCCATCCTCGACGAAAACGCGCCGCTGCCGGCAGCGGACGCCCATCTGCTGGTGGGCGACCTGCCGTACGCGTTCGCGGCGCAGGCCCTCGGTGCGCTGCCGGCGTGCGCGCTGCCGGCCCTCGCCGCGCAACTGCACGACGACCCGCAGCACAACGCCGTGCTGCCGGTGAGCGTGCCGCCGCCGCTGCCGCTGACGCCGCTGCCCGCGCGCCTCGATGCACTGCGCGCGCGCCTCAAAGCCGCGGGGCCGTCACCCTACACGGGCCTGACATGGCGCGGCGGCACGCCGCCGGGCGAGCAGCAGGGCGCGCTGTGGTCGCTGTACAAGAAGATCGATCCGGTGGCCTTCGGCACCGCCTTGCGCGCGCGGCCCGGCACCCTGCTCGCGCTGCAGCGCCATCCGGCAGCGGGCGAAATCGACACGCTGGCCGGGGCGCTGGGCCGGCCGCTGCACGACTTCACCGATCTCAACGAGGACCTCGAAGGCATGCTGGCGCTGCTGGCGCTGATCGACGAGTACGTCGGCGTCAGCAACACCAACGTGCACCTGCGCGACAGCGCGGGCCGGCCCTCGCGCGTGCTGGTGCCCTGCCCCGGCGAATGGCGCTGGATGCACGCGGGCGACACCTCGCCGTGGTTTCCCGGCACGCGCACCTACCGCCAGACCTTGCAGGGCGACTGGCAGCCGGCGCTGGCTGCGCTGGCGCGCGATCTTGCCTCGTGAGGACGTCCGAAAGACGATAGACGGGAGAAGAAAGAGGTGAATACCGGGTCCGACAGTCGCGCATTTTCGTCTCTCGTCTTTCGTCATTCTTTTCCCGTTGGCGGCCAACGGCTCTGGCCCTTCGCCTAAAATCCCCCCCTATGT
>CAZXNF010000372.1:0-4220 GCA_964641785.1 uncultured Streptomycetaceae bacterium
CGCTCATCGATATGGACGTTCGTTCGACGATTCTGCCCGACCCCCGCCTGCCGCGCTAGGCGGCAGTCTGGATGGCGTCGGCCTTCGCAAGCAGTTGCTCGGCCATGCGGATGTTGGCGGCGTCGATCATGCGCCCGTCGAGCGTGACCGCTCCGCGTCCAGCACGGGCCGCCTCGGCCAGCGCCGCCACGATGCGCCGGGCGCGAGCGACCTCTTCGGGGGCCGGGCTGAAGATGCGGTTGGCTGCCGCGACCTGGGAGGGATGGATCACCATGCGGCCCTCGAAACCGACCGCGGCAGCGCGTTTGGTCGACGCCTCGAAACCCGTGGTGTCCTTGAAATCCGCGTAGGGACTGTCGACGGGCCGCAGGCCGTAGGCGCGCGCCGCGGCAACCACGCGGGCCTGCACGGCATGCCACTGGTCACCCGGGTAGAACGGGCGTGCGCCCGTCGCATCCGCTTCGGTCAGCACGCCGTAATCCGGGTGCAGCCGCCCGATGTCGACCGTGCGCGCCTGAATGGAGGCCGCAAAGTCACCGCCGCCGTAGCAGAGCGCTTCGTTGCGCCGGGACGCCGCCGCGATCGCCTCAGCGTTGGTCAGCCCCAGCGCGCTCTCGATCTGCAGTTCGAAGCCGATGCGCTTCTCGCGATGCTTCGCCGTCTCGATCTGCGTCACCAGCCAGTCGAGCGCATAAACGTCCGCCGCAACGCCCACCTTGGGCACCAGCAGCAGGTCCACGCGCGGGCAGGCTTCGACGACCTCCACGATGTCGCGGTAGGTCCAGTGCGTGTCCATGCCGTTGACGCGCACGCTCACGGTCTTGGTGCCCCAGTCGATCTCGTTCAGCGCGGCAATGACGTTGGTGCGCGCCTGCTCCTTGTCATCGGGTGCGACGGAGTCCTCAAGGTCGAGGAACACGACGTCGGCGGCGCCGCGCGCGGCCTTCTCGAAGAGTTCCGTGCGGATGCCGGGCACCGCGAGCTCGGTGCGATGCAGGCGGGGTGCGGCGAGGGGCGGTTGGGTGAAGCTCATGGTGTTCTCCTGATGCGGGATTTGGGATTGGGGATTTGGGATTGGAAGTCAAAACCAGAGCGCCACCACTGATCGCCAGAGCTTGGTTTCAATTCCCAAATCCCTAATCCCCAATCCCGCATTTTCAAATTCCGCCTTGCATGCGCTCAAGGACAGTAATCAACGCCGAAAAATCGGCTTCCCCCTGCCCCGCCCCCATCAGCGCGTTGAGTTGCTGCTTGACCAGCGCGGCCGCCGGCAGGGGCAGCCCCATCTCGTGGGCGAGGTCGAGCACGATGCCCACATCCTTGTGATAGAAGCGCGCGTCAATGCCCGGCCCGAAGTCGCGGGCGGCCATGCGCGCGCCGAACAGGTCGAGCACGCGGCTGGCCGCCACGCCGCCCGCCATGACTTTGCGCACGCGTTCCGGATCGAGCCCGTTGGCCGCCGCGAGCGTCAGCGCCTCGGCCACCCCCTGCGCCGTCACGCACAGCGCGAGCTGATTGCAGGCCTTGGTGACCTGTCCGGCGCCGCTGGCGCCCATGTGCTGCACGTAGCGGCCGAGCGTCGCCAGCAGCGGCTGAGCCCGCGCGAACGCCGCCTCCGTGCCCCCGACCATGATCGACAACGCGGCTTCGCGTGCGCCCTGCGGGCCGCCGGACACCGGCGCGTCGACGTAATCGATGCCGCGTGCGGCGAGCGCCTGCGCGATGCGGCGCGCGGTGCCCGGGGCAATCGTGGCCATGTCGATCACGAGGCCGCCCGCGCGCAGACCGTGCGCGATGCCGTCGCGGCCCTCCGCGCCAAGGATGACCGCCTCGCTGTCGGCGGACGTGGTGACCATCGTGAACACGACGTCCGCCGCCGCGCCGACCTCGCGCGCGCTGTCGGCGAGCCGCGCGCCGGCCGCCACCACGCTTGCAGCACTGCCCGGGCGCCGCGCCCACACCGTCATGGCGTGCCCCGCCTTGATCAGGTGCGTGGCCATAGGCGCGCCCATGGTGCCGAGTCCGATGAAGCCAAGTTGCATGATCAATAGGGGGTCGGAGTAGCGGAATCTAGCCGGTGAAGAGTCCCAGCGCCATCAGCAGCGGGAGGGACAGCCAGAACAGGATGGTACTCCAGCCGATCAGCAAGGCGGCGGCTTCATGATCGAGCTTGAATCGGTCCGCCAGCAGCAGTCCGCTCATCATGGCCGGTGTGGCCGCTTCCACCACCGCCGCAAACTGCGCCTGTGCCGGGGGCGGATACAACAGGTGGGCCGCCCCCCAGACGATGACCGGCGCCAGCAACAGCTTCACCAGCGCGGTGCCGAGGATCTCGCGCCGCGGCACCAGCTTGCGCCAGGGCACCGTCAGCCCGAGCACGAACAGCACGACGGGGATGGTCGCCTGGCCGATCATGCTGGCGGCGCTGATGAGCGGCGGGAAGCTGAGGCCCGACTGCTGAACGGCGAATCCCAGCGCAAAGGCCCACAGCGGCGGCATGGAGAGCGTCACCTTCAGCACCGACCCGTAGGTCGCGCGCTGCCCGCCCTTGCCCAGATGCAGGCACAGCCACACGCCGAGACTCCAGACGAGCGGCATGGTCATCAGCACGTCGTTGAAGACGGCGTAGCGCAGCGCCTCGCCACCGAAGAAAAACTGCAGCACCGGCACGCCGATGTTGAAGGTGTTGCCGAACATGCCGCCGACCACCAGGATCGCTCGCGTCGCATCCGGCACCCCATGTCCAACCGGGGTCCAGTACAGCAGCGCGTAGATGAGAAAACCGCTGATGAGGGTGCCGATGCCCACCAGCAGGGGCACCGACAGCAGGCTCGCATCGATCGGCGTCGTCGCCGCCACGGCGAACAGGATGCAGGGGTAGAACAGATACATCACCAGGCGGTTGAGCTGCGTGCGCATCTCGGCCACCTGCGTGGCGGGGAAGATGACCGGCCAGAAACCGCCCGCCGCCACCAGCAGGGTCAGCGGCAGCATGACCTGGACGGCGAGGTCGAGGATTTGGGAAGACATGTTTGCGAACGGGATTGGAGATTGGAGATTGGGGAGTAGAGATTAGAAACCGACAGCCGGAAATCGCGACGATGCGGGATTTTGACTTCAAATCCCTAATCCCCGATCTCCAATCCCGAATTCAACGATTGACCAGATTCGGCGGCCGCTGCCCCGTCAGCACCGCGACGGCGTTCTTCGCGGCGGTCATCGCCATCGCGCGGCGCGTCGCCTCGGTGGAACTGCCGATGTGTGGCACCAGCACCACGTTCTTCAGCGCGAGGAAGCCGGGATTGAGCTTCGGCTCGCCCTCGAAGACATCCAGCCCCGCCGCGCGGATGGTGCCGGCCGTCAACGCCGCGATCAGCGCGGCATCATCCACCACGCCGCCGCGCGCGCTGTTGATCAGCACGGCGCTCCTTTTCATCTTCTTCAACTCCGCGGCGGCGATCATGTGGTGCGTTTCCGGCGAGTACGGCACCTGCAGCACCACGAAATCGCTTTCGGCGAGCAGCGCGTCCTTGCTGCGGTATTCGAGGCCGTGCGCGCGTTCGGTCGCCGCATCGAGCCGCGTGCGGTTGTGGTACAGCACCCGCATGTCGAAGCCGCGCGCGCGCTTCGCGATCGCCTGCCCGATGCGGCCCATGCCGAACACGCCGAGCGTCGCGTGGTGCACGTCGGTGCCGAGCATCTGCTTCAGGTGCCAGCCTTGCCAGTCGCCGGCGCGCACGTAGGCTTCCGACTCGGTGATGCGGCGCGCGGTGGCCAGCACCAGCGCCATGGCCAGGTCCGCCGTCGAATCGTCGAGCACGCCGGGCGTGTTCGTCACCGCCACGCCGCGCGCGGTGCAGGCCGGCACCTCGATGTTGTTGTAGCCGACCGCGATGTTCGCCACGACTTTCAGCGCCGGCGCCGCGGCGAGCAGCGGATCGTCGACGCGGTCGGTCAGGCAGCACAGCATGCCCTGCTTGTCCGCCAGGCGCCGCGCCAGGTCGGCGGGCGCGAGCGGCACATCGGCCTGGTTGGCGTCGACCTCGCAATGCTCGGCGAGGAAAGCGAGGGTTTCGTCGAAGACTTCGCGCGTGACGAGTACTTTGGGTTTCATCGGACATCCATGCAAGGCGAAAAGCCGGCCGGCGCGCGGACCGGAAGGTCAGGCCGCCGCGGCGGCCGCCGACGTCACCGTCGGGTAGTTCTTGGACACGAACGAG
>CAZXNF010000373.1:0-4219 GCA_964641785.1 uncultured Streptomycetaceae bacterium
TGGTGCTGGTGGGCGGCGGCCTCGGCAACGCGGTGCTGTTCTCGATCGGCCAGGCGATGCGCCGCGCCGGCTGCAAGGTGCTGTACTTCGCGGGCTACAAGCGCATGATCGACCGTTACAAGGTCGCCCAGATCGAGGCGGCGGCGGACGTGGTGGTCTGGTGCTGCGACGAGGAGCCCGGGTTTACCCCGGACCGGCCGCAGGACCACACCTACGTCGGCAATATCGTGCAGACAATGCGGGCCTATGCCTCCGGCGAGCTGGGCACACCGGAAATCGCCATGTCCGACGCGGACCGGCTGATCGCGATCGGCTCCGACCGCATGATGGGGGCGGTGGCGCGCGCGCGCCACGACGTGCTGGCACCGTACTTGAAGCCGCAGCACTGTGCGCTCGGTTCGATCAACTCGCCGATGCAGTGCATGATGAAGGAAATCTGCGCCCAATGCCTGCAGCCGCAGCGCGACCCGGCGACGGGGGTGGTGAGCTACGTGTTTTCCTGCTTCAACCAGGACCAGCCGCTCGACCGCGTGGACTTCGCGGCCCTGGACCAGCGGCTGCGGCAGAACAGCGCGCAGGAAAAACTCGCCGCGCTGTGGATCCGGCACTGCGTGCGGGAACTCGCGGACCGCACGCCCGTCTGAGGCGGGCGTGGCCGCCCGCGGGCGTCAGCGCAGGGTGCTCAGCACGCTGCGCAGCGTGCTGATGATCTGGTCGATCTGCGGCTTGTCGATGATGAGCGGCGGCGACAGCGCGATGATGTCGCCGGTGGTGCGGACCAGCACGCCGGCCTCGTAGCAGCGCTGGAAGGCCTCGAAGGCGCGGGCGGTGGGCTGGCCGACCCGCGGCTCCAGTTCGATACCCGCCACCAGGCCGAGGTTGCGGATGTCGAGGACGTTCGGCATTTCCATCAGCGAATGCACGGCGTCCGCGAAGTAGCCTTCCAGTTCCTTGGCCCGCGCGAACAGGCCTTCTTCCTCATAGGTGTCCAGGCTGGCGAGGGCGGCGGCGCAAGCGAGCGGATGCCCGGAGTAGGTGTAGCCGTGAAACAGCTCGATCGTGCTGTCGGGCGCCGCGGTCATCATGGTGTCGTAGACGGTCTTGCGGGCGACGACCGCGCCCATCGGCACGGCGGCGTTGGTCAGTCCCTTGGCGAGGCAGACCATGTCCGGAATGACGCCAAAGCGCGTGCTGGCGGACGGCGCGCCCAGTCGTCCGAAGCCAGTGATGACTTCGTCGAAAATCAGCAGGATGCCGTGCTTGGTGCACAACTCGCGCAGCTTCTCAAGGTAGCCTACCGGCGGGACGAACACGCCGGCCGAACCGGCCAGAGGCTCGACGATCACGGCGGCGATGTTGGAGACGTCGTGCAGCGGGATCAGGCGCTTCTCGAGGTCTTCCGCGAGGTGCGCGCCCCAGGCCGGCTGTCCCTTCGAGAACCGGTTGTGCTCCAGGTCATGGGTATGCGGCAGGTGGTCCACCGCCGGCAGCAGGTTGCCGAAGGCCTTGCGGTTGGCCGGCATGCCGCCGACCGAAATGCCGCCGAAGCCCGCGCCGTGATAGCCGCGCTCGCGGCCGATCAGGATGCGGCGGTGGCCTTCGCCGCGCGCGCGGTGATAGGCGAGCGCGATTTTCAGCGCGGTGTCGGCCGCTTCGGAACCCGAGTTGGTGAAGAAGGTGTAATCGAGATCGCCCGGCAGCATTTTCTTGAGACGCTCGGCGACCTTGAAGGGCAGGGGATGGCCCATCTGGAACGAGGGGCCGTAGTCCATGTTGGCCGCTTCCCGCTGGATCGCTTCTACGATCTTCGGTCGGCAATGCCCGGCATTCACGCACCACAGCCCGGCGACGCCGTCGAGTACCTTGCGGCCATCCACCGTCGTGTAATGCATGTCCTTGGCGGAGGCAAACAGCCGCGGCGTCTGCTTGAAGCTGCGGTTGGCGGTGAAAGGCATCCAGTACGGGTCGAGGTCGAAATCGATTTTCATGGGAGGTCCAGCGAGGTACGCGGTTGCGGGGGCCCAATTTTGCCACCGACAGTGCCGGTCCGTCTCGACCGGCCGTTATAATCGGGCTCCGATTCCCGACTGAGCGAGCGCATGGCCCGGCAGTTTCCCCAGTCCCGCCGTCTCGTCTGCATCAGCTTCGATTTCGACGCCATGTCGGGCTTCATCGCCCGCGGCATGGCCAGCCCGTCGCCGGTGTCGCGCGGCGAACTGGGCGCGGTGGCGATCCCGCGCATCCTCAAACTGCTGAAGAAATACCGCGTGTCCGCGACTTTCTACATCCCGGGACACACGCTGGAAACCTATCCGGCCGAATCTCGCATGATCGCCGACGCCGGCTGCGAAATCGGGCACCACGGCTGGACGCACCGGCCGCCGGCCACGCTCACGCGCGAGCAGGAGGAAGCCGAACTCGTGCGCGCCAACGATTGCATCAAGGCGCTGACTGGGCGTCCCGCGCGCGGCTACCGCTCGCCGTCCTGGGACTTGTCGCCGCATTCGGTCGAACTGCTGCTGAAGCACGGCTTCGTTTACGACAGTTCGATGATGGGCGACGACTACCAGCCCTATCGCGTACGCCAGGGCGACGTCATTCCGCAGAATGCGCCCGCGGTGTTCGGCGCGCCCACCCGGCTGATCGAGATGCCGG
Organism: uncultured Streptomycetaceae bacterium; assembly: GCA_964641785.1. Classification (GTDB taxonomy): domain Bacteria; phylum Pseudomonadota; class Gammaproteobacteria; order Burkholderiales; family SG8-41; genus CAZXNF01. The sequence continues at coordinate 2,656 of CAZXNF010000373.1, forward strand.
TGAGCTGGTCACTGGACGACTACCCGCATTTCGAGTTCATCCGCACGCCGGACTGGATCCTGCCGGGGCTGCACAACGCAAGGTTGGTGCTGGACAACTGGGTGAACGAGTTCGTGTACATGAAGAAGTCGGTCGGCTGGGGTGTACTGACCTATACCTTCCATCCCTTCGTGGTCGGCCGCGGGCACCGGATGGCGGTGCTGGAAAAGCTGCTCCGGACGCTCAAGGACGGCGGCGCGAAGTTCAGCACGCTGGAGCAGGCGGCGATGGAATACGACAAGCGGGCGCCGTTCCAGTGAAACGGGCGCTCTCGAGCGGTGCTGTCCTGCTCGCGCTGGCTGGCGCCCTGCACGCCGCCGAACTGACCGTCGGTTCCAAGCGCTTCACCGAGTCTTACATCCTGGGCGAGATCGTCGCCCGTACGGCACAGCGCGTGGGCGAGGCGGAAGTGCGCTTCCGGCCCGGGCTCGGCAACACGGCCATCGTCTACCAGGCCCTGCAGAGCGGCGCGATCGATGTCTATCCCGAATACACGGGCACCATCGCGCTGGAGATTCTCAAACGGCCGGCAGTGGGCCGTCTGGAAGAACTCAACGCCGGGCTGGCGCCGCTCGGCCTCGCGGCGGGTATCCGGCTCGGGTTCGGCAACACTTATGCGCTGGCGATGCGCGAGCCGGACGCCGCGCGGCTGGGGATACGCCGCCTGTCCGATCTCGCCGCCCATCCGGAACTGCGCCTGGGTCTGTCGCAGGAGTTCCTGCACCGGCGCGACGGCTGGCCTGGCCTGAAAACAGCCTACGGCCTGCCGTTCGCGCCCCGCGGGCTCGATCACGGGCTCGCTTTCGAAGCAATCGCGGCGGGGCGGGTGGACGTGACCGACGTGTACTCCACCGACGCCAAGATCGCGCGCTACGGCCTGCGCGTGCTGGAAGACGACCGTGGCTACTTTCCGGCTTACGACGCAATACTGCTCTACCGGAGCGATCTCCCGCAGCGGCTGCCGCAGACTTGGGCGGCATTGCAGAAACTCGAAGGCACGCTGAGCGTCCCGCGCATGATTGCGCTGAATGCGGCGGTCGAACTGCAGGGGCAGACCTTCGCGGCGGCGGCCGATACTTTCCTCGCCGCGGCGCCCGCCGCCGCGGCGCCGCCGGGTGAGACGTTTTTCGAACGCCTGTTCGGTCCCGATTTCTGGCGACTCGCCCGCGAACACGTGCTGCTGGTGATGGTTTCTCTGGCCGCGAGCATCGCCGTGGGTCTGCCGCTCGGCCTGTGGGCTGCCCGCGCGCCGCGGACGGGCGGCGTGATCTTCGCCGTGGTCGGCGTGCTGCAGACCGTGCCGGCGCTGGCGCTGCTGGCCTTCCTGGTCGCGGCCTTGAACCGCATCGGCATGCTGCCGGCGCTGGCGGCCCTGTTTCTGTATGGCCTGCTGCCCATCGTGCGCAACACGGCCGAAGGCTTCGCGGGGGTGCCGGCCGGCTTGCGGGCCGCGGCCCTGGCACTAGGGCTGACGCGCGCTGACCGGCTGCGGCTGGTCGAACTGCCGCTGGCGCTGCCGACCGTG
>CAZXNF010000374.1:0-4215 GCA_964641785.1 uncultured Streptomycetaceae bacterium
GAAGACGGGTGACCCGTCGCAGTTGCGCGTGGGCGAATGGGTGGCCGCGATCGGCTCGCCGTTCGGCTTCGAGAACACCGTGACCGCCGGCATCGTCAGCGCCAAGGCGCGCGAGATGCCGGACGACGGCTTCGTGCCCTTCATCCAGACCGACGTGGCGGTGAACCCGGGCAACTCCGGCGGGCCGCTGTTCAACATGGCGGGCGAGGTCATCGGCATCAATTCGATGATCTACAGCCGTAGCGGCGGTTACATGGGGCTGTCCTTCGCGATCCCGATCGACACCGCGCTGAAGGTGAAGGACCAGCTCGTGGCGCACGGCAAGGTCGAGCGTGGCCGCATCGGCGTGGCGGTGCAGGAGGTGACGCGCGAGCTGGCCGACTCCTTCAAGCTCGCCAAACCCGAAGGCGCGCTGCTCGGCGGTGTGGAAAAGGGCTCGCGGGCGGAACAGGCGGGACTCAAGGCACGCGTCGTGGTGCTGGGACTCGACGGCAAAACGGTGGCGGACGCGACGGCGCTGGCCCGCGGCATCGCCGACCACAAGCCCGGCGACAGCGTGCAACTGCGCGTGTGGCGCGACGGCGCGGCGCGGGACATGACCGTCAAGGTCGGCGCGGCGCCGGGCGAGAAGGTCGCCGCCCGCAGTGAAGCGGCGCCGGCCGGCAAGCTGGGCATCAGCGCCCGCGAGCTGACCGAGCAGGAGCGCCGGCAGCTCGGCGCCGAGGGCGGCGTGGTGGTCGAGCAGGTGGCGGGCGCGGCGGCCAAGGCCGGCGTGCAGGCCGGCGACATCATCGTCGGCGTCGGCTCGGAGCGGGTGAATACCGTGGAAGAACTGAAGCGTGCCGTCGAGAAGGGCGGCAAGGTCGTGGCGCTGCGCGTGCAGCGCGGCAAGGCCGAGCGCTTCGTGTCGGTGCCGGTCGGCTGAGGGAAGCAACCCCTTCCCCCTTCGAGGGGGACGGTCGGTATGGACAATCGTTTGCACGCAGTCCGTTCTCTCCTTCCCCCGTTTACGGGGGAAGGTCGGGATGGGGGCGCATCGCAATCCCTCCCGCCGTAACGATTGCGTCTCCGAGGAGGAGGCTGCGGGTGGTGGTCCGTGTGGGGACCACCACCCGTTTTTTTGTACGGGATCGCCGGGGGTTTGCGGGAGTATCCTGCCGTCAGGAGGAGCGCCATATGAAAGCCGTGTCCCTGTACCACCCGTACGGATGGAAGGCCAAGATCGGTCTCATTCTGCCGTCCACCAACACGATCAACGAGCCGGAGTTCTGGCGCATGGCGCCGCCGGGCGTCACGATCCACGTGAGCCGCGTGCTGCTGCTGGGCAAGGCCACGGAGGATTCGTACTTCAAGATGGCGTCGGCCATCGACCGCGCGGCGGAAGAACTGGCCACCGCCGAGGTGGACATCGTCGCCTACGGCTGCACCTCGGGCTCCATCATCTGTCCGATGCCGCAGTTGCTGAAGCAGATGAGCGACCAGACGAAGACGCCGGCGGTGGTGACCGCGGCGGCAGTCGTGGCTGCCTTGCGCGCGCTGGGCGTGCAGCGCGTCGCGCTCGGCACGCCCTACATGGACTTCGTGAACCAGGCCGAGATCAAGTTTCTCGAGGCGTATGGCTTCGAGGTGACGGCCATGCACGGCCTGCAACTCGGCGAGACGCAGGAAGAGCGGCGCGGCATCGGCAAGGTGCCGCCGGAGGCCGTGTTCCGGCTGGCGCGGCTGATCGACCGTCCGGAGGCGCAGGCGATCTTCCTGTCCTGCACCAACCTGGCGACGATCGAGGTGATTGCGGAGATCGAGCGCGAACTCGGCAAGCCGGTCGTCACCAGCAACCAGGCCTGCCTGTGGGCCTGCCTGCGGATGCTCGGCATCCGGACGCCGATCGCGGGCTACGGCCAGCTCCACGAGCATTGCCTCGAGCCGATCACCGAGACGGCCTTCGCCGCCAACCCGCCGGTGCGGCTACGCGCCTAGCGCAGGCAAGCGTCAGGCGACGCGGCGTTGCTGAACGCGCCGCACGACCGCGATATCGGCATAGACCTCACCGATCAGCAGCAGCGCGGGGCCGTCGCCCAGGGCGGCGACGGCTTGCGGCAGCGCGGCGAGCGTCGTGGGCAAGATGCGCTGTTCCGGCAGCGAGACATTTTCGACAATGGCAACCGGCAGGCCGGGCGGTTTGCCGCGTGCGATGAGCGCCGCACTGACGGCAGCAGCCTCTTTGGCTCCCATGTAAATCACGGCGGTGTCGGCCGCCACGGCAGCGTCCGCCCACGCGCTGTCCGGCGTATCGGCGCTGACCCGCGGCGTCACGAACGCGACACTGCGGCTGACGCCGCGCTGGGTCAGCGATTGCCGGAGATCGGCGCTGGCCGCGAGGGCGGAGGTGACGCCGGGCACGACCGACACCGGGATGCCGGCGGCCACCAGCGCATCGATCTCTTCCTGCGCGCGGCCGAACAGCATGGGGTCGCCGCCTTTGAGGCGGACGACCACGCGGTGGCTGCGCGCGGCGTCGATCAGTCGCTTGTTGATGAAGCGCTGCGCCGTCGAATGCCGGCCACAGCGCTTGCCGACAGCGATCTTCTCGGCGCGCGTGGCCAGTGCCAGCGTGTCCGGATGCACCAGCGCGTCGTGAAAGATGATGTCGGCCTCGCCGAGCAGCCGCGCGGCGCGGAGCGTCAGCAGGTCCGGTGCGCCGGGCCCGGCGCCGACGAGATGTACGGTGCCGGTCATGCCGGTTTTCCGGTGGCCGTACGCCGGCGGAACAGCGGCACGGGCTGGCCGGTGGACGCCGCGTAGATTTCGGGCAGGTCGTCGAGCGACTGCAGTGCGGCTTCGGCGTTCTCGCCCGCCCGCAGCGCAAAGCTGTCGAAGCCGCAGCGCGCGAGTTCGGGCAACTGGTCGCGCAGCACGTCGCCGATGGCGCGTAGTTCGCCGGTGTAGCCGTGGCGCTCGCGCAGCAGGCGTGCGGCCGAATAGCCGCGGCCGTCCGTGAATTTCGGGAAATGGATCGCCACCAGCACGAAATGAGACAACTCGCCGGCGATGGCCGCCGGATCGGTGTCGCCTTCGAGCCACAAGCCGAGCCGGCCCGTGCGCACTTCCAGCGCGTCGCGCTGCGCCTGCCAGGTCGCGAGCGGGACGATGACCGCCTCGCGCGACGGCACCGCCTCGCCGGTCTCAAGCAGTCGCCAGTGGTCGGCCGCGACGCGGCGATCCCTGATCACGTTGTCCATACAGGCGTTCCTTGAAAGGTTCGGGGCCGAGACGGCGCACCACGTCGATGAAGCGCTCGGCGTCGCTGTCGCGGCGTTCCAGGTAGCAGGCGATCAGGCGTTCGATCGCGTCGGGGACTTCGTGCTGCGCGAAGGAGGGGCCCAGCACCTTGCCGATCGCCGCGCCGTGGCCGTACTTGCCCTGCTCGCCACCGATTTCGATCTGATAGAACTCCTCGCCGTGCTTGTCCACGCCGAGGATGCCGATGTGGCCGACGTGGTGGTGGCCGCAGGCGTTCATGCAGCCGGAGATGTTGAGGTCCAGCTCGCCGATGTCGAACAGATGGTCGAGGTCGTCGAAGCGTTCCTGGATCGCCTGCGCGACCGGGATGGACTTGGCGTTGGCGAGCGAGCAGAAGTCGCCGCCGGGGCAGGCGATAATGTTGGTGAGCAGGCCGAGGTTGGGCGTGGCGAGCCCCAATGCGCGCGCTTCTTCCCACAGCGCGAACAATTGCGCCTGTTCGACGTCGGCGAGCACGAGATTCTGTTCATGCGTGACGCGCAGCTCGCCGAAGCTGTAGCGGTCGGCGAGATCGGCGATGGCGTCCATCTGGGTATCCGTCGCGTCGCCGGGCGGCACGCCGGTTTTCTTCAGCGACAGCGTGACGGCGGCATAACCCGGCACCTTGTGCGCCTGCACGTTGCGGCCGTGCCAGGCGGCGAAGGCGCGGTTGTCCGCGAACGCGGCGGCGAGTTCTGGTGACCGTGTCGGCAACGCCCGGTACGCCGGGCGCGTGAAGCGGCCCTCGACGCGCGTCACTTCCTCCGCCGTCAGCGTCGCCGGGCCGTCCTTCAGGTGCGCCCATTCGGCGTCGACTTCCGCGCGGAACTTCTCGGGCGTGAGTTCCTTGACCAGGATCTTGATGCGCGCCTTGTAGAGATTGTCCCGCCGGCCATAGAGGTTGTCGACACGCAGGATGGCGTCGTGATAACTCAG
>CAZXNF010000375.1:0-4215 GCA_964641785.1 uncultured Streptomycetaceae bacterium
CTCGCGAACATGGCGCCAGAATACGGCGCGACGATCGGATTCTTTCCGTTTGACACGGAAACCTGCCGCTATCTGCGCCAGACCGGGCGGGCCGAAGACGAAGTCGCCGCGGCCGAAGCGTACTTTCGCGCGCAGGGCTGCTTCGGTGTCCCGCGGGCGGAAGAAGTGGACTACTCGCAGGTCATTCCGCTCGATCTGTCGGCGACCCGGCCCGCCGTGGCCGGGCCCAAGCGGCCGCAGGATCTCGTGCCGCTGGAAACGGTGAAAGCACATTTCGGCGCGCTGCTGAAACAGGCGGTCGCCACCGGCGGTTACGGCAAGACGACGCCGGTCGTACGGGCGGGCGCCGATGCGTCGCCCGCCGTGCGCGATGGCGATGTGCTGATCGCCGCGATTACCTCGTGCACGAACACCTCCAATCCCGGCGTGATGCTCACGGCCGGGTTGCTGGCTCGCAAGGCTGTTGCGCGCGGTCTGAAACCGCGGCCCTGGGTGAAAACGTCGCTCGCGCCCGGATCCCTCGCGGTGAACGGCTACCTGGAATCGACCGGCTTGCAGGCCTCGCTGGACGCGCTCGGATTCGGCGTCGTCGGCTACGGTTGCGCGACCTGCGTCGGCAATTCCGGGCCGCTCGCCGCCGGGCTTGAGCAATCGGTGGCGGATGGCGATGCGGTCGCGTGCGCCGTGCTGTCCGGCAACCGGAACTTCGAGGCCCGCATCCATCCGTCGGTACGCGCAGCATTCCTCATGAGCCCGCCGCTGGTGGTGGCGTATGCGCTCGCCGGCAGCGTAAACATCGATCTCGCGCGCGAACCGCTGGGGCGGGACCCGGCGGGCGCGGACGTCTACCTGCACGATCTCTGGCCGCAGCCGGACGAACTGGCCGCCGTCATGGCGCAGGCGGCGGATCCCGCGCATTACCGCAAGGCCTACGACGTCGATTTTTCCCAGGCCAATCCCCTATGGGCCGCGATTCCGGCCGCCGGGGGCGCGGTGTACCCGTGGGACGCCGCGTCCACCTATCTGAAGGAGCCGCCGTATTTCCTGGCGCCGGATCTGCAGGAATCGAGTGTGCGGAATTTCAGCGGCGCGCGCGCGCTCGCCATCCTGGGCGACTCGATTACCACCGATCACATCAGTCCGATCGGCAACATCAAGGCGGCATCGCCGGCCGGCGAGTACCTGCAGGCGCAGGGTGTCTGCTCCACGGATTTCAACAATTACGGCGCCCGGCGCATGAACCACGAGGTCATGGTGCGCGGCACCTTCGCCAATGTCCGCCTGCGTAACGCCATGGCCGGCGGGGTGGAGGGTGGCGTGACGACCCATCAGCCGGATGGCGAGCGCATGACCATCTTCGCTGCCGCCGAACGCTATCGCGAGACGGGGGTTCCTCTGCTGATTATTGCGGGCGCGGAGTACGGCACCGGCAGCGCCCGCGACTGGGCTGCGAAAGGCACGCGACTGCTGGGCGTACGCGCCGTCATCGCCAAGAGCTTCGAGCGCATTCATCGCAGCAATCTCGTCGGCATGGGCGTGCTGCCCTGCCAGTTTGAGCCTGGCGTGGACGCGGGGACGCTGGGCCTCGACGGCAGCGAAGTCTTCGACCTGACGGGCCTCGACGGAGCTATCCGGCCCCGCCAGCAAGTGACGCTGGTCATCACCGGCAACGATGGTCGTCAACGGAAGTTGTTCCTGACGCTGCGTGTCGATACGGGCGCAGAGCTCGAGTACGTGAAAGGCGGCGGCATCCTGCCTTGTGTGCTGCAGACGCTGTGCGGGCCCTGAGATGGATGACACTACACGCCGCCTGGTTGATTTTGCGCTGCACGCGGAATTTGCCGCGCTGCCGGCGCTGACGGTGCACGAATGCAAGCGCCGGCTGATCGACACGCTGGGGTGTGCGATCGGCGCGTACGACGAGCCGCTCTGCCGCGCGGCACGCGCGATCGCCGAGCGCCATTCCGGCACGCCGGGCGTGACCGTCTGGGGCAGCGCCCGGCGCACGGTGCCGGAAGCGGCGGCTTTCGCCAACGGCGTCATGCTCCGCTACCTGGACGTGAGCGACACTTATGTGGGGAAGAGCCGCGGCCATCCGAGCGATGTGATTGCCGGCATCGTCGCCATGGCGGAGTCAGTCCGGTCGGACGGGCCCGCCGTGATCAACGCGATCGTGCTCGCCTACGACGTGTATTGCAGCTTCATCGACGCGGTGGATTTCAATACCAAGGGGTGGGATCAACCGGTGTACGGGGTGCTCGCGGGTGTCCTTGCCGTGGGCAGGCTGATGGGCCTTTCTGCGGAGCAGATGGGCAACGCGGTCGCCCTCGCGTTGGCGCCGAACATGGCGCTGGGCCAGACGCGGCAGGGCGACTTGTCGAGTTGGAAGGGTTGCGCCGGCGCGAATGCCGGGCGCAACGCGGTGTTCGCTGCTGTCTTGGCGCGCGAGGGTTTTACCGGACCGACGGCGGTCTTCGAGGGACGGGGCGGACTTTGGGATGTCGTCGGTCGCTTCGACTTGCCATTGCCGGCGGGTGCCGACCATCAATTAACTCATACGCATCTCAAAAGTCTGCCCGTCTGTTACCACGGGCAATCCGCCGTGCTGGCTGCGTTTGAACTACGTCCGCGTCTGCGCGTGGACGATATCCAGGAAATCCGGATCGATTCCTACCACACGGCGGTGATGATGATGGGGACGGACCCCAGCCGCTGGGCGCCGACGACCCGCGAAACCGCCGACCACAGCCTGCCTTATTGCGTGGCGATCGCACTGATCGACGGTGAGGTTACGGCGCAGTCGTTCGCGGAAGCGCGCCTGCGCGATCCCGCCGTGGCGGCCCTGATGAGCAGGATCAAAGTCAGCGAGAGAGCGGAGCTCTGCGCGCAGTACCCGGAATCGGTGCCGAGCCGGTTGAACGTCCGGTTGTCATCGGGCGAGGCATTGACCGCCGAGGTCCGGTACCCAACGGGCCACGCGAAGAATCCGATTAGCGATGCCGGCGTGGAACGGAAGTTTCGCGATCTGTTGGTGGGCCACGCGGACACCGGTCAGTGCGACCGGCTTCTGGCGGCGCTGTGGGCGCTGGAGGAAATGCGGGATGTCGGTCCCGATGTGCTGGGATTGCTGCCCATACACGAGGAGCATGCATGATGAGCAAGAACATTCGATGGATTTCCGTGCCGGCCTGCGCGGCCTTGTGGATTGCGCCATCCGCGATGGCGCAATCGTTTCCGACCAAGCCCGTACGTCTGGTCATAGCGTTTGCACCGGGTGGCGGCACGGACGTGCTGGCGCGCATGCTGATGCAGCCACTCGGTGAAGTGCTCGCGCAGCCGGTCATCCCTGACAACCGGCCCGGTGCGGATGGCGTCATCGCCAGCGAGATCGTGGCCGGCGCGCCCGCGGACGGCTACACGCTGCTGATCACGTCGAGCAGTCACGCCATCAATCCCGGCATCGGGCGCAAAATGTCGTACGACACGCTCAAGGATTTCGCGCCCGTCACGCAGACGGCCTCCCAGCAGATCATCCTGGTGGTGCATCCGTCGCTGCCGGTGAAGTCCGTCCGGGAGCTGATCGAGTACGCGAAAGCGAAACCCGACGCGCTGAACTACGGGACCAGTTCCAACTCGGTGCAACTGTCCATGGAGCTGTTCAAGTCCATGGTCGGCATCCGCATCGCGCACATCCCGTATAAAGGCTCCGGGCCCATGCTCAACGATCTGCTGGGCGGGCAGATCCAGCTGACCTTCGGCGCTTCGGTTGCGACGCTGCCCCAGGTCAAGGCGGGCAAGCTGCGCGCGCTGGCGATCGGCGATGCCAAACGTTCCGCACTGATGCCGGAGCTGCCGACGGTCGCGGAAGCCGGCGTTCCCGGCTACCAGTCCGTGATCTGGTCGGGCGTGCTGGCGCCGGCACGTACGCCGAGGTCGGTGATCGATCGCCTGAACGGCGCCCTCGTACGCATCCTGCAGCAGCCCGAGCTCAGGGAACGATTGGTGCAGCTCGGGTCGGATCCCGTGGGCAGCACGCCGGAACAGTTCGGCGCATTTATCCGGACCGAGATCGACAAGTGGGGCAAGATCGCGCGGATCGCTGGCGTCAGGGCCGAAGACTGATTCAGTAGCGGCCGGAGTAGCGGTCTCCGTTGGGCACGTAGGCGCCATTCGATTGCGCGGGATCGCGGTTCACCAGTTCGCGGCCGCGCAGCG
>CAZXNF010000376.1:0-4198 GCA_964641785.1 uncultured Streptomycetaceae bacterium
ATGAGTCTGGAACACCTTCACGCCGTTGATGCGGTAGCCGTCGCCGTCCGGCGTGGCGCTGGTGACGAGGTCGGTCACCGCGCTGCCTGCTTCGGGCTCGGTCATGCCGACGGTGATGACGGACTCGCCGGCGAGGATCTTCGACAGGTAGCGTTTCTTCTGGTCGGGCGTGCCGTACTCGGCCAGCACGCGGATCGCGCCGAAGTTGCCGGCCTGGATGATGTCCGCGCTCTTCGGGCAGGAGAGCGCAACAGTCTCGATGGCGATCACCGCGTCCATCAGCGAGCCGCCCTGGCCGCCGTCTTCTTCCTTCATCGTGATCCCGAACAGACCCTGCTCGGCCATCAGCTTGGCGATGTCCCAGGGATAGTCTTCCTGGTGCGCGCGTTTCAGCGCGCCGGCGGCGAGATGGCGCTCCGCGAAGCCGCGCACGGAGTCGCGGAACATCTTCTGGTCTTCAGTCAGTTCGAAATTCATGGCGTTCCTGTCGGAGGGTCTCAGTCGGGCCGCATGCCGGTTGCTTTCACCACTTCGGCGAAGCGCGCGATTTGCGTCTTGATATAGGCCGCGAATTCCTGCGGCGTGTTCGTGGTGAGTTCGACGCCCTGGGCCGTGGCCTGTTCCCGGATCGCGGGGTTGTTGCCGATCTTCACGATCTCGGCGTTGAGTTGCGTGATGATGGCTTGCGGCGTGCGGGCGGGGGCAAGGATGCCGTTCCAGGCGCCGATGTCGAAGCCGGGCAGGCCGGACTCCGCGACCGTCGGCACCTCCGGCAACGCCGGCGACCGCTTGGGACTGCCGATCGCCAGCAGGCGGAGCCGCCCGGCGTGCACGTGCGGCAGGGCGGCCGGCATGGTCACGAAGCTCATCTGGACCTCGCCCGCGATCAGCGCGGTCAATTGCCCGGCCGTGCCCTTGTACGGGATCTGCACGATGTTGACCCCCGCCATCAGTTTGAACAGTTCGGCGCCGAAGTGCGCGGACGCGCCGGTGGTGCCGGAGGCGTAGTTGAGCTTGCCCGGTTGCGCCTTGGCCAGCGCGATCAACTCTTTCACGGTCTTGGCCGGCACGCCCGGATTGACGAGTAGCAGGCTGTGCGTGAGCGCGACCAGGCTGACGGGTGAGAAGTCCTTGATGGGGTCGAAGGAAAGTTTGGCGTGCAGACTGGGCAGCACGGAGTGCGCCGTGTTCGATAGCAGGATGGTATAGCCGTCCGGCGGCGATTTGGCGAGCGTCTCCGTGGCGATGATGCCGCCGCCGCCGGGCTTGTTGTCGATGACCACCGTCTGGCCCATGCTGTCCGACATCGCGCGGCCGACCATGCGCGCCAGCATGTCGGTGCTGCCGGCCGGCGCGGAGATCACGATCATGCGGATCGGCTTGCTCGGGTACTGCGCCCATGCGGCCGGGGCGCACAGCGCGGCGGACAACAGAACGAGCGTGTGCGGATTCATGGCGGCTCCGGTTCAGGCCCGCAGCAGCGGCCGCAGTGCCCGCACGTCCTTCACGCCGTCCAGCGTCCACACCGCGTCGCACAGCTTGCGCGCGCGCGTCTTGCCGAGGATGGGCGCCAGCAGGTCGAAGGACTTGGTGTCCACTTCCTGGCGTGTCATCGGGTTCTGCGCGGTGCCGCGCACGGCCTCGATGTGCTTGCGGAGTTGGCGGCCGTCTTTAAGCAAAACTTCGACGATGCCCTGGCGGCTCGGCATGCGGCGCGTCAGTTCGTCGTCGCCGTAGAGCTCCACCTTGGCGCGCAGCGCCTGCACTTTCGGGTTCCGCATGCGTTTGACGTCATGCGTGGTCTTGAACGTGACCGTGCCGTCGATGACCATCACCGACACGAGGTGCTGCATGCAGATGTCCGGCATGTCGCGGTTGTTCACCGTGTTTGCGCCCTGGTGGGTGACGCGCACCACCATCTTCTCCACGTCCTCGGCGCGGAAGGGCTGCTCGGCGAGCAGCGCGTCCAGCGCGTCGAGCGGCGCCTGGATCGGCGAACCCACCGACCAGCGCTTGATGTTGGTATTCATGATCTCGTAGGTCTCGCCCAGTTCCCGCACCATTTCGGCCGGGTTGGGCTTGCGGCCATAGGCAACGTAGAAGTTGCGCTCACCGGAGAACACGTCTTCCACGCCGGTGAAGCCGGCGGCCACCATCGTGGCGGCGGTCACGCCGTTGCGGGCGGGCATGCCGCCGAAGTCGAAGGCCTTCTCGATGTGATCGGGGTCGCGCATCCAGCACGAGATGCCGGAGACCTGCTGCGCCGTGTACGACAGCACGTGGCGCACGCGACGCGGGTCGAAGCGCATCAGCGCGGCGGAAGCCGCGGCGGCGCCGAAGGTGGGGCCGAAGCTGTGCGAGGAGTGACCGTCCTCGCGGAATTCGTAGGCATCGAGCGACAGGGTCAGGCGCGAGCCGATGTCGTAACCCAGCGCTACCGCGCGGATCAGTTCGCGGCCGGAACGGCGTTCGCGTTCGCCGACGGCCAGCGCCGCGGGCACCACGCCGCAGCCCGGATGCGTGAGCGAGGGTGCATGGGAATCGTCGGTCTCGTCCGCGTGGCCCAGCATGCCGCCGGCCAGCGCCGCGTTGATCGCGGTGGTGACGAGGCTGCTGCCGGGAACGCAGGCTTCCTTGGTGCCGCCGAGGGTTTTCGCGTACTTGAGGGCGTAAAGACCGGGTTCGAGCCGCGAACCGGAGATCATGGCGGCGAGTGTGTCGAGGATGTGGTGCTTGGTTTTCTCGACGACGGCGGCGGGCAGCGTGCGCTTGGGCGTGGCGGCGATGTACGCCGCCAGCGTCGTCATCATGTCGGAAATGGGCGCCTTGCTTTTGCTGCTCGTGCTCATGGCATCAGGGCTCCGCCGTTGAGGTGGATGGATTGACCGGTGATGTAGCGGGCGTCCGGACCGCACAGCATGCGCACCATAGCGGCGATTTCCTCGGGCAGCCCGCGCCGGCCGAGCGGCGGCAGCGCGGTGCGGTGGCCGGGCCGCGAGGGCGCGCCCGGCAGACCGCGCACCGTGTCCACTGTCCCGGGCACCACGCAGTTCACCGTGATGCCGTCGCCCGCGAGGTCGACAGCCAGCGCCTTGGTGAAACCAGCAAGGCCGGCCTTGGCGGTGACGACGTGCGAACGCTCCAGCGCGCCTTTGTGTCCGGTGAGCCCGCCGATATTGACGATGGCGCCCGCCCCGGACGCGCGCAGGTGCGGCAACGCCGCCTGCGCCGAGAGAAAGGCGCCGTCGAGCACCACGCCGAGCACCTTGTGCCACTCGGCGAGGGTGATCTTGTCGAAGGGAGTTTCGGCGCGCACCGCGGCGTTGCAGACGAGCATGTCGAGGCGGCCGAAGGCGGCAAGCGTGGCCTCGACCATCTGTTTGACGGCAGCGGGATCGGTCACGTCGCCGACCACATGCGCGGCGCGGCCGCCGTCGGCGGTGATCATGCGCACCGTTTCCTCGGCCTCGGTCTTGGAGGTGTTGGCGTTGACCATGACGGCAGCGCCGCCGGCAGCGAGCGCCCGTGAGATGGCGCGGCCGATGTTGCGGGCGCCACCGGTAACGAGGGCGACGCGCCCCGCCAGTTCGTCGCCCTTGCGCAGGCCGGGAGCGGCGGAAGATACGGGAGCCATGATGTTCCGGGATTCCTTGGGATGGATGTTGCGAGCCTGCACCTGCGCCGCCGGGGAGGTGGGCGTCTTTTTCGCGCAATTCTAACAGCGGGGTAAGCGGGCAACCAAGGGCAGCCAAGCATTGGTTAGAATGCGCGCTTCTCCTCCGAGACTGCCGTGAGCAACGCATCCCGCCGAAGCAAAGCCGCCGTAACCGTTGGCGTCGTGATGGGCAGCCAGAGTGACTGGGCCGTGATGCAGCACGCGGTCGAACAGCTCAAGGCGTTCGGCGTGGCCTGCGAGACGCGCGTCGTGTCCGCGCACCGCACGCCCGACTTCCTCTATCAGTACGCAGAATCCGCCGAGCAACGCGGCCTGCGCCTCATCATCGCCGGCGCCGGCGGGTCGGCGCACCTGCCCGGCATGCTCGCCGCCAAAACCATCGTGCCGGTGCTGGGCGTGCCGGTCACCTCGCGCGCCCTGGGCGGCCTGGATTCGCTGCTGTCCATCGTGCAGATGCCGAAGGGTGTGCCGGTCGCCACCTTTGCGGTAGGCGAAGCGGGCGCTGCCAACGCGGGCTTGTTC
>CAZXNF010000377.1:0-4176 GCA_964641785.1 uncultured Streptomycetaceae bacterium
GCTGATGACAGCACTCGTGGCGTGCGCGGCGAACAGCGCGCCCGTCGCCGCCGACCGCCAGTATCGGCATCGCCAATTTTCCCGACGACGCGGAAAACCCGCAGGAACTGCTAACCACGCCAACTCCGCGATATACGCGGCCAAGGCGGCCGGCCGCAACCGCTGGATAATGACGGAGTCCCGCGCCACCGATGCGGGCGCGCCGCCACCCGCATCGTTCACGAGCCGCGCGCAAAAGCGGGAACCATGACCAGCCCAAGGAGACTGTCCCCATGAAAGCGTTGCTCATCATCGTCGCGCTCGGCATCGGTTTGTTCTACGGCTACCAGCATTTCCAGAACCCCGCCGACATCAATGATCCGGTCTACGTGGAAATCCGCATGGACATGGAGGTCGGCAGCCGCAAGCTGACGATGGCCCTGTTCGGCCGGAGCGCGGACGAGAAAGACTGCCGCGACCGCTCCGAGCGCGTATGGAAGAAAGTGATCGAAGGCTGCCGCGACTGCACGTTCCAGGTGATGGACTGCAAGCGCGAGCTGGAGCCCCGATACGCACGCCTGTTCGACAACGAAGTCATTGCCTCCACTTACCTCAGTTTCACCCGCGGTTCGCGCGGCGAACGCGATGGCCGCATGGTTTTCTGGGGACTCAACGCGGCCGAAGGCGACAGCGTCTGCGACGCCGCCCGCGAGTTCTTCAAGCAGCGCTACAGCGGGGAAGTCCGCTGCGTGCGCGGCCATCTCCGCTGACCCTTCCGTACGGTATCGCTACAATCGATGGCGTTTCGCCCAATGCGGGCCGCGGTGGTAGCGCATTCGCCTGACCCGCTAGCCAAACAGCCCCTCGTGAGGAGAGTTGCATGAGCACGAACGCCCGTATCGCCATCGTCACCGGGGCCGGCTCCGGCATCGGCAAGGCCACCGCCCTTACGCTGCTGAAAGACGGCTGGAGCGTCGCCCTCGCCGGCCGGCGCGCGGACGCGCTGGACGAAACCGCAAAGGCCTCCGGCGCCGGCGCCCGCGTACTCCCGGTGCCCACGGACGTGATGGACCCGGCTTCCGTGGCCAACCTGTTCGCAAAAACCAAAGCGACTTTCGGCCGTCTCGACATGATCTTCAACAACGCCGGCGCCAACGCGCCGGGCGTGGCTTTCGAGGACCTGCCGTACGAAAAGTGGAAGACCGTGGTGGACACCAACCTCACCGGCCTCTTCCTGTGCGCCCAGGGCGCGTTCCGCCTGATGAAGGACCAGGACCCGCGCGGCGGCCGCATCATCAACAACGGCTCGATCTCCGCGCACGCGCCGCGCCCCGACTCGGCGCCCTACACCGCGAGCAAGCACGGCGTGACCGGGCTCACCAAGACGATCTCGCTCGACGGCCGCAAGTACGACATCGCGTGCTGCCAGATCGACATCGGCAACGCGGTGACCGAACTCGCCGCGCGCATGGCCAAGGGCGTGAAGCAGGCCGACGGCACGGTCAAGGCCGAAGCCATGATGGATGTGCAGCGCGTCGCCGACGCCGTGCTGCACATGGCTAACCTGCCGCTCGACGTCAACATGCAGTTCCTCACCATCATGGCCACGAAAATGCCCTTCGTGGGACGCGGCTGACGGCCGTTGGCACCACCCGACTGGCTCTGGATCCCGATCACGATCGGGGCGGCGCTCGCCCAGACCGCGCGCAACGCCGCGCAGAAGAGCCTCACCGCATCGCTGGGCGCGCTGGGCGCCACGCTGGTGCGCTTTCTTTACGGATTGCCGTTCGCGCTGCTGTGGCTTGCGGCCGTCAAAACGGCGGGCAGTTACGCATGGCCATCGCTCAACGTGAGCTTTGCGGGCTGGGTCGCGCTGGGCTCCGTTGCGCAGATCGTTGCGACTGCCCTCCTGCTGCGGGCCATGGCGGAGCGCAACTTCGCGCTGGGCGTCGCCTACGCCAAGAGCGACGTCCTTCAGGTCGCCGTGTTCGGCTTCGTGTTCCTCGGCGATGCAGTGTCGGGCGGCACAGCGGCGGTCGTGCTGATCGGCACGCTGGGCGTGCTGCTGCTGTCGCCGCCCGACCCCCGACATCCCTTCCGGGCGCTGCTGACCGGCTGGACGCAGCGCTCGGCCCTGCTGGGGCTGGGCGCAGGCACCTGCTTCGCAATGTCGGCGGTGGGTTTCCGCGGCGCGGCGCTGGCGCTGCCGGAGACGCCGTACCTGATGGCGGCCGCGTTTACGCTGGCCGTCGCACAAGCGCTACAGACACTGCTGCTGGGCGGCTGGCTGCTCGCGCGCAACGCGACCGTGGTCGTGCGCACGCTCCGGGCCTGGCGCCCCTCGCTGTTTGCCGGCTTCATGGGAGCCGCAGCATCGGCGGGCTGGTTCACGGCCATGACCATCGAGCCCGCGGTGCACGTCCGCACGCTCGGTCTCGTCGAGCTGCTGTTTACCTACGTCGTGTCGCGGCGCGTGTTTCGCGAACGCCTGTCCGGCCGCGAACGCGCCGGGCTGGCCCTGCTCACGGGCGGACTGCTACTGGTGACGCTGACGCGTTGAGCGTTATCATCGAACGGTCACGCCCAGCCTCTCCCGGAGACCCCTCTTGCGCACCCGCCTCTGCACCGCCTGCCTGATACTCGCCGTGGCCACACCGGCCATCGCACAGTCCGACTACCCCACGCGCCCCATCCGCATGCTGGTGCCGTTCTCGCCGGGCGGCGCCTCCGATACCGCGGCGCGCGTCGTCAGCCAGCAGCTCGCGCCGCGGCTGGGCCAGCAGATCGTGATCGAGAACCGCCCGGGAGCCGGCGGCGTGATCGGCGCCGAGCTTGCGGCACGCGCCACGCCCGACGGCTACACGCTGCTGATGGGCTCGAACACGGAAATCGTGATCAACCCCAACCTCTACAAGAAACTGCCCTACGACACCCAGCGGGACTTCACGCCAATTTCCCTGGTCGCGGACACGCCGTTGATCCTGGTCGTCCATCCGTCGGTGCCCGCCAAGACCGTGCAGGAACTGATCGCGCTGGCGAAGGCGAAGCCGGGCGTGCTCAATTACGCCTCCAGCGGCAACGGCTCCACCGTTCAGCTCGCGAGCGAGATGTTCAAAACCATGGCGGGCGTGAACATCCGCCATATCCCCTTCAACGGCAGCGCGCCGGCGGTGATCCAGACCATCGCAGGCGAAACCCAGCTGGTCATTCCCGCCATGCCCGCCGCCCTGCAGCAGGCACGCAGCGGCAAGCTGCGGGCGCTCGCGGTGACCACGGCCAAGCGCGTGGCGGCGGCGCCGGAACTCCCCACGGTGGCCGAATCCGGCGTGCCCGGTTACGAAATCACCATCTGGAACGGCCTGCTCGCGCCCAGCGGCACGCCCAAACCCGTGCTGGATCGTTTGCACGCGGAAGTGCTCAAGGTGCTGGCGATGCCCGAAGTGAAGCAGAGCTTCACTAACATCGGCGCCGAGATCGTCACCAGCACTCCCGTGCAGTTCGCGGCCTTCATCAAATCCGATCTGGCCAAATACGCGAAGGTCGTGAAGGACGCCGACGTCAGGATCGACTAAGCGGATGGCGAAACGCGCTCCCGCACCGGCCGTCAGGCCGCTGCTGCCGGTCACGCTCGAACCGGGCGGTATCCGCTACGCACCGGGCATGCGCGCAGGCCGCTGGGTGTTTGCGTCCGGCCTGAAAGCCACCGCCGGTTTCGCCGGCGGCTTGGCCGCTGAAGTGGAAGCACGGGCGCTGCCGCACCATGGTGCGCCGCGTTTCCGCCGCGAGGCCGACCGCATCTTCCGTAACCTGAACACCGTGCTCGCCGCTGGCGGCAGCGATCTTGCGAACGTGGTGCGCGTCGACCAGCACTACACCACCTCAACGGCCGTCGAGTTCTATCACGACGCCCGCCGTGCCACGCTAAAGGATCACGTCCCGCCCAGCACGTCCACGCTGACGCCCGGCCTGCTGCTCGCCGGCCAGGCGATCGAAGTGCACGCGCTGGCGGTCGTCCCCGACAAAACCTTCCGTCCGGTCCACATCCGGCCCGCGCAGCAGAACGAAGTGCACGCGACGTCCGGCTACAGCCTGGCGCTCGCGGCCGGCGACTTCGTGTTCTTCGCTGGCCGTTACGCCGACGCGCCCGCGGCAGGCTGTAGCCGGACGTCGCGTGCACTTCGTTCTGCTGCGCGGGCC
>CAZXNF010000378.1:0-4173 GCA_964641785.1 uncultured Streptomycetaceae bacterium
CCGCCGAAGTCCGCGTGTCCCGGGGTGTCCACGATGTTGATGTGGGTGCCCTCGTACATGACCGCGCAGTTCTTGGCGAGAATGGTGATGCCGCGTTCCTTCTCCAGGTCGTTGGAGTCCATGACCCGTTCGACCATGGCCTGGTGGGCGGCGAAGGTGCCGGACTGGCGGAGCAGCTTGTCGACGAGCGTGGTCTTGCCGTGGTCGACGTGGGCAATGATGGCGATGTTGCGGATGGCGCGGCGCATGGGAGGTTCCGGTCGGGAGAGGTCCCCCGAAAAGGCGCGGATTCTAGCACGCGGCCCCCTCCCATGCCGCGTTGCAGCAAAAGCGGGAAAGGGCGGATGGAACGCCCTGCCGGTACGTGGCCTCAGGCGGCCGTCAGCCCCGGTTTGCGAAAGCGGGCGTACAGCGCCCACATCCACCACACCATGCCGAACGCGAACACGCCCAGCAGCGTCCAGAACACCTCCGCCGGCAGGTGCGGCGGGGTGCTTTCATGCGCGAGCACGATGGCGTAATGCATGCCCGCGATCAGCCCGCTCATCAGGCAGGCGAGCCAGCAGACGTGCCTGGACAGGTAGTCGCCCGTGGTGGCGCGCTGCGTGTCGGACAGCCAGAAGTCCCGGTGCGGGATGTTGAAGTGCTGGGGAAAGCTGCGGGCGAGGGTGGCCGTCAGGCCGACCAGCAGGATCGGCATGCCGACCGCCAGCCCGAGCATCAGCGGCAAATACAGGCTCTTCGCCATCCAGCTCGTGACCAGGTCGTCGGCGCCGAACTTGGAGGCGACGGGATCCGGCAGCCCGCCGGTGGTCAGCAGGATGAAGCCGCCGGCCGCGGCCAGCACCGCATAGAGAACGGGTTGGGCAAATTTCAGCACGTGGTTCTCCTCAGGGTTTACTGGACGGTGGCGGCGCGGCGCGGGTCATGTCCGTCAACGTCTGCACGGCCGGCACCACGACCGCCATCAGCAGCGTAGCGAAGACTATCAGGCCGAAGACGGTGCGGGCGCGCAGGGACAGCCAGCCGCCCACGCCGCGGATCAGCAGGGCGCACAGCACCGCCAGCAGCGCGCCGCCCAGCAGTGCGAGCAGCCAGCCGCCGCCCGTGCCGGCGCGCGCCGCGAGCCAGGGCTGGAGCCGCAACATGCCGTAGAAGCCGAGGATGAGCGCGCTGCCGCCTTCGAGGATCCAGAACGAAGCGCGGGTGGCGGGGCTGAGCGGGCGGGTGGTGCCGGTCATACCTACTCGGGCTTCGCCTTCGATTCGCGCACGACCTTGGCCCAGCGCACGATCTCCGCGTTGAGGTACTTGGCGAAGTACTCCGGCGTTTCGGCGACGGGGTCCGCGCCCATCTGCGCCAGCCGCTCGCGGAACTCCGGCTTCTGCACGGCCTTCACGGCGACGGCGTTGAGCGTAGTGACGATTTCGCGCGGGGTGCCGGCCGGCACCAGCAGGCCGTACCAGGTTTCCGTGACGAAGCCCGCCAGGCCGCCTTCCACCATGGTCGGCAGTTCGGGTAGCAGCGGCGAGCGCTTGGCGCTGGTGATGCCGAGGGCGCGGATGCGGCCCGGCGTCATGAGCGGCTGCGCGGAGGGAATGTTGTTGAACGCGAAGTCCACTTCGCCGCTCGCCAGCGCGGTGAGCGAGGGCGCGCTGCCCTTGTACGGGATATGCGTCATGTCCACGCCGATCATCACCTTCAGCATTTCGCCGGACAGGTGCTGCGAGCTGCCGCTGCCGGAGGACGAGAAATTGAGCTTGCCCGGATTCTTCTTCGCGACCGCAATGAACTCCTTGACGTTCTTCGCCGGGAAGGACGGATGCACCAGCAGCAGGTTGGGGCTGGTCGCGAAGATGGCGACGGTGATGAAGTCCTTGACCGGGTCGTAGTTGAGCTTCGGGTACAGGCTCACGTTGATGCCGTGCGCGGCCGAGCTCATGAAGATCGTGTAGCCGTCGGCGGGCTGCTTGGTCATGTATTCCGCTGCCACGTTCTGCGCGGCGCCGGCGCGGTTCTCCACCACAACCTGCTGGCCCAGCGCGTCGGTGATCTGCTGCGCCATCAGGCGGCCCATGATGTCGCTGCCGCCGCCGGGGGCGTAGCCGACGATCATGCGGATGGGCTTGGACGGATATTTCGCGGCGGGGGCCTGCGCGTAGGCTTGGGGCGCGGCTGCCAGAGCGGCGGCCAGCAGCGTGAAGCGGGTTCTGAGTTTCATGCGGTTTCCCCGGTCGTTTTTTATGTGCAGAGGGGGTGAATGCTACACCGGTGGCGGCATGAGGCCGTGTCGTCGTTACCTTAGACGGGATCAATGGCGGGAAAAAAAGCGGGTCCTTGATGCCTCTGCGATGGCGACGACGCAGGGGTGCTTTACGCGGCGCTCGACCGAAATCGCGAAGAACTCATCAGTGATCTCTTTCGTTCGGCCAATCGCTTTCACATCATACTGCGCTTCAATTTCCGATTCGATAACAGTAGGTCCGATGAACACTCCCATTTCGCGCTGCCCGAACGCCTTCATTAACGCGCTATCGTCGAACTCTCCGACCACGCGAGGTTGGAGTTTATTGTCTTCGCACCATCGATCCAGGCGAGATCTTATTGCTACGTCCACGGACGGAACCAACATCGGGGCGCCGTTCAGGCAGGCTGGAAACTTCCCCTTGAGGCCCTTGACGAGTGGGCCCGCCGCGAAAAAACTCGTTCCGGATTCGCCCAGTCGGTGGTTATACGCGCGCACGCTCACCGAGGGCGGGATCGGAGCACTCGCGATCACCAGGTCCAACCGATGGGCGGCAAGTTCCACTAGAAGGCTTTCGAGCTTCGATTCACGGCAGAAGATGCGCACCGACTCGGGCAGTCGTGTTGCCGGTTCGATCAGGCGACAAGCGATCGTCTTCGGCACCGCGTCCGCCACGCCGACCCGGAACTCAATCGGACGTCCACCCGCCTGGTAGTTCCGCACGGATTCCTCCAGTTCGGAGCCGAGCGCGAAGATGTCCTGCGCGTAGCCGAAGGCGAGTTTCCCCGCGTCGGTCAATTCAATGTTGCGGCCACGCTTGGCATATAACGGGGTTCCAAGGTCATCCTCCAGGATCCCGATCTGCCCGCTGATGGTGTGTGGCGTCACGTGCAGTTGCTCGCCTGCCTTTACTACACTACCCGCCTTGGCGACCCACCAAAAATAGTAAAGATGCTTGTAATTCATCACGCGAATCCTTCGAATAAATCGATGTCTTAGATATTATAAATCGATTTTACATCATGTCATGATGACTCTAGAGTGCGCACATATTTCAATAACCAACTACTCGGAGAACGACGATGACCTTCCTGATGTTGCTCGCTGTTTGCACCCTTTTGCACGGCACATCACGCCTTTTGACGAAGAACGCTCCCGTGCACTCCATGGCACGCTCCCCACAGTCGCGGGTGACACGACCGAGGCGCCGGTGATCGTTCGAAACCTGAGGCGGGGATAGCAGACCATGGCTCGTCGTTTTGTACGTCGTTGGCTCCCTGATCCAGCGTCCTTGCGCACCTATCGCAGTTTGCGCTGGATGGGCCCGCTACTCGACCGCCCGTGGCTGTGGCATGTGAACCGCAGTTCCATCTCAAAAGGGCTGGCGATCGGCATGTTCTTCGGGTTTTTGTTGCCTTTTGGACAGGGGTTTGTGGCCGGTGTCGTGGCAATAGGACTGCGGGCCAATCTGCCAGCCGCGGTGCTCGCGACGTTCATCTCGAACCCGTTGACGACGCCGGCCATTCTCATTGCCGCCTACCATGCCGGCTTAGCCGTGATCCGCGAACCGGCGGCGCTGCCTGCTCTTGCGGAGGACATTGGCTGGATCGAGAAGATCGGTGCTATGGGTGAACCGCTGCTCGTTGGCCTCGCCCTCCTCGCCGTCGCGGGCGCGGCCCTCACCTACTTCGGCGTACAACTCGCCTGGCGCATCGGCGTGCTCTGCAAAATGGCGGCGCGGCGCCCGCCCGCCGGCGGCTGACGGGGGGGGATTGGCCATGAAAAGACAGCATCGCGCCGCCGACACCCATTTTGACGCACGTACAGCCTGCAGCATTACGAGGAACCATTGATGACAGAAGTCGCACATACAGGCTCGCCGATCCTTTACCTCGGATTCAGCCTGCTCGTCGTCGTATTTCTGGTCC
>CAZXNF010000379.1:0-4170 GCA_964641785.1 uncultured Streptomycetaceae bacterium
CTCTGGGTGACGCCTGCAAGATTGAGGGCGCCGGTGTTGGTGATGGCGACGTTGCCCGAAGTGGTATTGGTCACCGACAGCCCCGGCGTGACCGTCGTCGCCGTGATGCCGCTACCGGCCGACAGCGTCATCGTGCCGGCTGCCTGCGTGAGGACACCCGCGCCACTGATGGTGCCGACGCCGTTCGACGCCGGGCCACCGGTGCCCAAGAAATTCGCGTCCGCCGCCAGGGTCAGCGTGCCGGTGCCGCTCGCCGTGATGCCGGCGGTCAGTGCGATGTTGTTGCCGGCACGCAGATTCAAGCTGACGTTGGCCGCGCCGGTGGCCGTTGCCAGGTTGAAGGCGTTGGCGACCGTGATGTCGTTGGTCGCCTCAAGCGTGACCGTCGTGCCGGCTGCCACACCCGCGAAGCTGCCGCCGGCGTTCACGTTGAAGACGCTGTTCAGCCCGGCGTTGTCGTTCCAGGCCTGGGTCTGGTCGCCGGGTGGCGCGAAGCCGGAGGTGTTTGCGGGAACGCCCGTGGACAGCGTGATGTTGAGCGGGTCGAACAACACGGTGCCGCCGAGCCCGTTGGTGGCGCCGAGATCGGCCCGGCCCGAGAAATCGAGCAGCCGCTTGCCGGAGATTTCGGCAAAGCCGCCGTTGCCAGAAACGGCGCCGCCACGCGCGGACACACCGCCGTAGAAGCGCATGATGTCATCCGCCCACGCGACGATCTTGCCGCCATTGCCCGAGTCCAGCGCGTCCGCGCGAAGCTCGACCTCGGTGCCGACGTAGGTGCGCTGCGCGGTGGCGAAGCCGCCGCCGTCGATTGCGGCGCCGTGCAGGTCGCCGCCGGCGAGGATGGTGCCGCCGCCGGCGCCGCCGCTTGCGGTGGCCTCGATCGAGCCGCGGATGATGGCGTCGCCTGCGTCCGCGGCGACGATCACGCTGCCGCCCGTAACGCCGTTCGCCGTGAGTTGGCTGTTGGCCTGTAGTTCCACGCCGCCGGACGCGCGCAGCACAATGCGGCCGCCCGCATCCACGGTCGCCGCGTTGGCGTTGACGGTGCCGCTGTTGCGCACCAGCCCGGCGTAGATGCCGCGCGGATCGGAGGCGAGATTGCTCAGGCTGACACTGCCGCCCTCAGGCGCGGTCACTTCCACCTGCAGGCGGCGGGATAGCCCGTCGGTGATGCGAACCGATTTGCCGGCGGCCAGCACCACGTCGCCGTTGGGGGCGTTGATGACGCCCTGGTTGTCCACCGCGGAGCCGACCAGGAAGACCTGACCGCCCGGCGCGGTGGTAATGCGGCCCTGGTTGACGACGGCACCGCCGGCAGCGCCGTCGCTGCCAAAGATCATCCGGTTGGCGAGGAAATCGGCATTCGACAGGTTGAGCGTGGAGGCGACCAGCCCGGCGACGTCGATCTGCGCACCCGCCCCAAACACGATGCCGTTCGGGTTGATGAGCAATACGCGCCCGTTCGACTGCAGGGTGCCGAGGATCGACGAGGGATCGCCACCGGTAACACGGTTGAGCACCGCGGACAGCGAGGAGGGCTGGATGAAGCGGGTCGTCTCGCCGGACTGGATCGAGAACTGTTGCCAGTTGATGATCGCGCCGGCCGAGTTCCGGACCGTCAGCACGCTCCCGTTCTGGCTGAACGTGGCCGAGCCGGAAGCAACCGTCGGATTGGAGGGGTTCGCGAATGCGCCGGACGAGGCGAAGCACGCGGCGACAGCTGTCGCCAGCGCTTTGCGCTGCAATCTCGACCGGTCTTCGGAACGCATTGAATCCGCCTAGTTCTTTCGCGCTGAGACGCGCGCAACCTCTCTCGGGAGGTCTACCGCAAAACCCGTGCCGGAAAACTGGGCCTAATGACTATTTAACAATATTAAGAATATTCTTTAACCCTAGGAATTTCCACATTAACTTTACTGCCAACATCTCACGGACATCGAGCTGCCCACCCTTAACGGCCAGATGCCCTCTTGGGATGACGAGAATTCGGCATTCCGCCTGAGAAAATCACCTTTTGATGGCCCTTCCATAAAGAGTGAGTGCCCGCTCTCTTTGGATGGCATGGTCGATGACCGGAAGGGGGTAGTCGCGCCCCAATACGGCTTTGGCCTGCAACTGTTTTTCGGCCGTCAGGGTCCAGGGGGCATGAATGGCCTTGTCGTCGCACCCCTTCAGTTCGGGCAGGTACTTGCGGATGAACTTGCCGCCGGGATCGAACTTCTGCGACTGGGTCACGGGGTTGAAAATCCGGAAATACGGCTGCGCGTCGCAGCCGGTGGAGGCTGCCCACTGCCAGCCGCCGTTGTTGGCGGAGAGGTCGAAATCGTTCAGCCGGTCCGCGAAATAGCGCTCGCCCCAGCGCCAGTCGATCAGCAGATCCTTCACCAGAAAGGACGCCACCACCATGCGCAGGCGGTTGTGCATGTAGCCGGTCTGGTTCAACTGCCGCATCGCCGCGTCCACCAGCGGATAGCCGGTGCGCGCCTCGCACCACGCCGCGAACAGGGACTTGTCGTTGGGAAAGGGCAGCGCGTCGTAAGCGGGCTTGAACGCGTGGCCGACCACCCGCGGATGGTGGTGCAGGATCTGGAAATAGAAGTCGCGCCAGATCAGTTCCGAGAGCCACACCTGCGCGCCGCGCGAGGCGGCGTAGTGCGCCTCGCGGGCGAGTTTGCGGATGGAAATCGTGCCGAAGCGCAGGTGCACCGACAGGTACGAAGGCCCCTTCAGCGCGGGGAAATCGCGGCGTTCGTGGTACTCGTGCAGGCGTTTTTTGAAGTCGGCATACAGCTTGGTGGCGCCGGACATGCCGGCCGGAATGCCCAGCGTCCGCAGGTTTGTGCGCTGGAACCCCATGGCCTCCAGCGCCGGCAGCGGCTGCGCGTCCTCGCGCGCGAGGCGGCCGAGGTATTTCTCGGTCGGATAGGCCTGCAGGAAGAAGGGCGTGAGCTTCTTCAGCCACGCGTTCTTGTAGGGCGTGAACACCGAAAACGGCGTGCCGGCCAGCGACAGGACCTCCGCCTTCTCGAAGATCACCTGGTCCTTGTGCGTCTCGAACGCAATGCCCGCCTGCCGCAATGCCCGGGCCACCTGCGCGTCGCGCGCAAGCGCCGCCGGCTCGTAGTCGTGATTCGCGAATACCGCCGCCACTCCGAGCGCCTGCGCGAGCCGTGGAATTTCGTCCTGCGCGGGGCCATGCCGCACGTGCAGGGTGGCGCCGCGCTTTTCCAGCTCGGTCTTGAGCTCGGCCACGCTTTCCCAGATGAACTCGACGCGCCGGTCGGCGCGGTCCGGCAGCGCGTCGAGGATCGCCGTGTCGAACACGAAGGCGCAATGGACGCGGCCCGCCGCCGTCAGGGCGGCGTACAGGGCGGCGTGGTCGGCGAGCCGCAGGTCGCGGCGGAACCAGACGAGGGCAGCATCCAAGGGAGAGGGGGAAACGGGACGGAAAGATCCGCATTGTAGGGGGCATCCCGCGCCGGTAGAATCGGCCCCCGCAGAATGGGTACGGTCAACCTGACGCAGCACTTCCTGATCGCCATGCCCAGCATGGCCGATCCGCATTTCGCCCGCTCGCTCACGTTCATCTGCGAACACAACGACCAGGGCGCGCTGGGGCTGGTGGTCAACCGGCCCACCGACATCACGCTGTCCAGGCTGCTCGAGCAGATCGACATCACGATCAACGACGAACGCTGCCGCGCGCTGCCCATTCACTACGGCGGCCCGGTGCAGGTGGACCGCGGCTTCGTGTTGCACCGCCCCCTCGGCCAGTGGCAGTCCACGCTCGCCATCGGCGAGCTTGGCCTGACGACCTCCAAGGACATCCTGGACGCGGTCGCGCGCGGCGAAGGGCCGGAACAGATCCTCATCACGCTGGGTTACGCGGGCTGGGCCCCCGGCCAGCTGGAAAACGAGCTCGCGCAGAACGCCTGGCTCACGGTCGCGGCCGATGAACAGGTGATCTTCGACACGCCCGCCGAAGAACGCCTCCCGCGCGCCATGAAACTGCTGGGCATCGATTTCGCCAGCCTGTCGGAGACCGCCGGCCATGCGTAGATTCGCGAGGGGTGAAGCGTGAGGCGTGAGGCGACTCCCTCTACCCCGCCAAGCCCAACGCCATCCGCGGCGGCCTCGCCTCACGCTTCACCCCTCGCGAATCTACGC
>CAZXNF010000380.1:0-4159 GCA_964641785.1 uncultured Streptomycetaceae bacterium
TGCATGTGCCCTACAAAGGCGCCGGCCCGGCCTTCATCGATCTGATCGCGGGGCAAGTGCAGATGATGTTCACGGGCGTGCCGTCGGCGCAGCCCTTCGTCGCCAGTGGCAAGGCGCGCATGCTGGCGGTCGCCTCGCGCAAGCGCAGCGCGGCGTTTCCCGACGTGCCAACCCTGATCGAGGCGGGTTACAAGGACTTCGTGTCCACGGTGTGGATCGGCGTGCTGCTGCCGGCCGGCACGCCGGAGCCCATCGTGAAAAAACTCAATGCTGCGTTCCTGGCTTCGCTTAAGCAGCCGGACCTGCTGGAGCGGCTCGCCGGCGTGGGCGCGGAACCCGCCGGGTCGACATCGGCCGAGTTCGATGCGGTGATCAAGGCCGACATCGCGCGCTGGGCCAAGGTGGTCAAGGCCACCGGCATCAAGCTCGACTAAGGGGGCAGGCGATGAAGGTTGCGGTTCTCGGTACCGGCAGCATCGGCCTCGCCACGGCCGCGTTGCTGGCGCACAACGGACATGCCGTGACGGCGTGGTCGCCGACCGGCGGCACTACCGCCGCGCTGGCGGGCGGCACGCTCATGTATACGGGGGTCATCAGCGGTCAAGCGTCGGTGACGGGGGCGGCGAGCGCCAGGGACGCGCTGGACGCTGCGGACGTTGCCTTCGTCTGCCTGCCGGCCTTCGCGCACCTGCCGGTGCTGGAAGCCGTGGCCCCGCACGTGCGCGCCGGCCAGACGATCGTGATCATGCCGGTGGGCGCGCTGTCGCCGCTGCTGCTCGCCCGGAAGGTCAAAGTTGAGTGCACGCTGATCGGCCTCGGCACCACCGTCATGACCGGGCGCCGCGGCAAGGGCGCGGAGGTCAAGGTCGCAGCGATCCGCCACCGTCTCGACCTCGCCGCGCTGCCCGCGCGCGCCAACGCTGAGGCGCTGGCGCTGATGCAGGGCCTGTTCGGCGACCGCTTCGACGTGCAGGACAACCTGCTTGGCATCGCGCTCTCCAACGTGAATCCCGTGGCGCACGTGCCGCTGGTGCTGGGCAACCTGTCGCGCGTGGACAAGCGCGAACAATGGCCGCAATACGATCTCATGACGCCTTCGGTGGGCGCGATCATCGAAGCGAATGACGCGGAACGCGTGGCGATCGCCCATGCCTTCGGTCTGCGCGTGCCGTCCATCCACGACCACTTCGAGCGTTCGTTCGGCGTGAAGCGCGGCCGGTTCTCGGACATGGCGGCCGCGGTCTATGCCCAGCGCGGCGGCCCCAACGGCCCGGTAACCCTGGAAGACCGCTATCTGCTGGAGGACGTACCCTACGGTTTGGCGTTCTACCAGACGCTGGGACGGATCGCCGGCGTGGCGACGCCGACGATGGACGCCTGCATCACGCTCAGCGAAGCGGCGATCGGGCGGCCTCTGGTGCCGGACAACCGCATCGCCGCCGCCATGGGGCTCGACCGCATGGACCGCGCGGCGCTGCTCGCCGCCGTGTCATGAAGTGCGGTTAGAATCCCGCCCATGCAAATCGTCATCTACGTCCTCGCTGGCGCGTTCCTGCTCTACACCCTGTTGCTGCTCGTCGCCTACTACCGCACGGGCATGCCCGGCGTCATGCTGCTCGCGCTGACCTACGGCGCGGGGGGCGGGCTGGCGATCTTCACCGTGCACTGGTGGCCGCTGCTGGCCGCCTTCGTGCTGGCGTGGGTGCTGAAGATCACCGGCGCCGATCCGGACGCGCAGTTCATCGGGGACAAGTCCTAGGAGGTGAGCATGGAAGAGTTACGCAGCTCGCGCGCCATCGGCTCCGAAGAGAACGTTGTCACGCCCTTCAGCGGCTGGTTTCCGCTGTTCATCCTGATCGGCGGGCTGCTGCTGCTGGCGGGCGGGCTGATGGTGCCGGGTGGCCCCCTCAAGTTCCTCCTGAACGTGCTGCTGCTGGTCGTCGTGGTGTTCTGCCTCAAGGGCTTCTTTACCCTGCAGCCCAACCAGGCGGCGGTGCTGCTGTTCTTCGGCAAGTATGCGGGCAGCGTCAAGCAGGATGGCTTCTTCTGGGTCAACCCGTTTTACGTCAAGATGCGGGTGTCGCTGCGCGTGCACAACCTCAACACGCCGGTGCTCAAGGTCAACGACTCGCGCGGCAGCCCGATCGAAATCGCGGCCGTGATCGCGTGGCGCGTGCAGGACACGGCGAAAGCGACCTTCGACGTTGAAAGCTTCTCCCACTACCTGCAGGTGCAGAGCGAGTCCGCCGTGCGGCAGGTCGCCTCCAGCCATCCTTACGACCGGTCCGAGCAGGACACCGGGCACCAGATGTGCCTGCAGAAGGACCTCGACGCGGTCTCGAAACTGCTGGCCGAGTCCATCCAGTCCCACGCCGAGGTTGCGGGCATCGTGATCGAGGAAGCGAAGATCGCGCACCTCGCCTACGCGCAGGAGATCGCCAGCGTGATGCTGCGCCGCCAGCAGGCCGAGGCGGTGGTCACGGCGCGCAAGACGCTGGTCGAAGGCGCGGTCGGCATGGTCGACGGGGCGCTCAAGCAGCTCGAGGAAAGAAACATCGTCACGCTGACGCCGGACCAGCGCGCCGTGCTGGTGACCAACATGATGACCGTGCTGCTGTCGGAAACGGGCGCGCAGCCGGTGATCCAGATGGCGCAGACCAGAGAATAACGAGAGAAGAGAGACGAAAGAAGAGGGAAGTGAAGTTTCCTCTTTCTTCTATCGTCTCTCGCCTCTCGATTTTAGATTTACTCGCCTTCAGCGGTCTTCGGCGCGTTCTCCGGCCACCACTGCCCGCGCCGCATGCGGGTGATCTTCACCGTTTTAAACAATCCGGCTTTCCGGAACGGCTCGTTCTGCGAGAAGGCTTCCGCTGCGGCCAGGTTAGGCACGTTGAGCAGCAGCACGCTACCCGTGCGCGCCTTGCCGTCTTCGGCCAGCGTGGCGCCCCCCAGCACTAACTTGTCCTTGTGCTGTTCCAGATAGGCGAGGTGGGTGTCCTTCAGCTTCGCGCGGATGGGTGCAGCCTTCCCGGGGTCGTCTTCCTGGTAGATGATGTAGAGCACTGTGTTCTCCGTTGTTCGAACTGAAAGCGATTTTGCCGACAAGGCGCCGAGACGCCAAGAACTGCAAAGGCGAAGGTAGCCGCAAAGACGCAGAGAGCGCAGAGAAGGGCGAAGAAGCTTTTATCGGCGGTGCCACCCGCGCGACGGGTCAAAGCATCCCTCCCTATCCGGAATGTTCAGTCGCGCAAGTTTTCTGCACGCGGTTGATTACGTTGGGGAAATCCGGCATAAAGGTCGTGAACGGGAAGGCTCATTTTTATCCGGCGGCAATGCGATTATCTCAAAAGCAAAATCGGCGGACGCAAAAAAAGGCGGAAGGCATTCCGCCTTTTCGGGCTTCTGATTCAAGTTATGCGCGGAATGGACGCAGGCGTTGGGAATTTTGTAGTATCTGCAACTTAACGGAGCCTCGCTATGGGCGCTTTGCTTAAATCACTTGGTATTGATCGGCTCAGTGTGGAAGAGCGCCTGGCGCTCGTGGAAGACCTCTGGGACAGCATTGCCGAGGAAAGTGCGGCCACATCTTTGACTGAGGCCCAACGCACGGAACTCGATCGACGACTCGCTGAATACGCAGCGAATCCGAATGACGTCGTTCCTTGGGAAGACATTAAGGCTTCTATCACCGCACGCCTGATGCGATGATCTTGAAGGTCGTCTTTCTGCGCGCTGCTCGGGCAGAGTTTGACGCGGCAGCGCTGTGGTACGATCTTCAACAATCCGGGCTGGGAATGCAGTTCGTGTCGGAAATCAACCGAGTCATCGACCTTGCATCTGAATATCCCGAGCGTTTCCCCATCAGGCACATCGAAACTCGATGTGCTCAAGCTCGTCGTTTCCCTTACTCAATATATTTCCGCTCGGAAGAGGCGCGCGTTGTCGTGCTGTCGGTTTTCCACGCAAGACGGGATCCGACCATTTGGCAAGAACGCGCATAACAACACGTTTCACCGCGACGCGCCAAATGCAGCGCGAGTGTGTATGCGAGCGCTAGGTCTTTACCGGCGCGCGTCAAGCTAGTTGTCGCCTGTGTCATGCAGTCAACGGCTGAGTATGGTTACCAGTCAAATGCGCCTTGATGATGCAGTCACGTTCG
>CAZXNF010000381.1:0-4152 GCA_964641785.1 uncultured Streptomycetaceae bacterium
GAAAATTCGGCCAAGGATCGGGAAAGTGTTCCTGCAATTTCTGGAACATTGCCGGATTCACGATCTCGCCAGTCTGCACGTCAACAAAGCCGTCGCATACCTGGTCGAGTTCCTTGCGCCGAGCGTAGTCAGACAGGCGTTTCACCATGCTGTGGCTGCACGCGGCGACGACGGCGGCATCGAGCGCGTGATGGCGGTCGCTGTCTGCCCGCAACTTGATCAGTCCCCACCGGGCACGCAGGAAGGAGGTCAGCTGGCCGCTGACCACGACGCAGCGCTTCGCTTGGCTGTCCTCCGCTAATTTCAGGAAACGTTCGACGTAGTTCTTGAAGAACCTGCAGATGTAGCGCGTATCGATAAGGTTACGATCCTTGAATTCCTCAGATTCCTTGTTGCCAAAGTCTTTACGCAGCAATCGGCTGCGCTTGGCGAGCCGGTAAGCTTTGGTCGATTCAACGAACGCTACGAATTGACGCCAACGGTCGCTGTCTTCCGCGCCGCCAAGATACTCGTACGGCGTACGGTTGCCTTTGTTGCGGTTTTCCCTGACGAGCGCGAGTACTTTGTTATTTTTGCTGTCATCGAAACTGCGTGAATAGGGCAGGGCATGATCGACCTCGACATAGCCCGGCTCAAGCAGGCGGCTGATATCGATCGGTTCGACCGAGTAAGCGCATTTGCCCTGTTGCTCCCGGTAGAGCCGCCATTTCTCAAATTCAACGCCTTTGGGCGGGCGTCCGAAATGTTCCGTAAATCGGGCTCTGTCTTTGTCGTTCTGCTCGCGGTATTCGGTCTGGTCCCGCTCTATCTGTTTGCGCTCGTCGAAGGGTTTCGACAGGTCGCGTGCCATTTCGATATGCACGGCGCCCGGCGAGCCGTACTGGCGGACGATGGCATTCACGACTTTTCTGGCCTGATTCAGCGCCCGCAGCACAACAGGGTTGCGCGGGATATCCATTTCCTCGCTGAATACCATACGCCCTGCTTTATCGCGACCGGAGTAGAGGGGCGGCAGGTACTGGTGCGCACCCTCGCCAGCCTTGTGTATCTGGCTGTGGTGATAACCGGCTTGTTCGCAGGCTTCGTCGTAACGCAGCCCCGCTTCCATAGGCGGCACGATCCGGCGAAGCGCCTTGATTGAAAGCGCGTGAAATTTATCGAAACGGATGTCCAACAGGGCATCGAGCATTTTGTCCGCGCCAGGCAAGTTCAGTTTGATTAGCTCGGCAGTGACCTCGTCGTCGTCCTTGTACACGCTCAATACCCAGGCGACCTGGTCCAGCAATTCCGGGCTACCCGATGTCGCGGCACCCGCCATGCCTTGCCATTCTGTTTCCAGCCCGGCTTTCTTGAGTGTCGAGCGAATTTCCTGCCAGGCGGGAAGTTTGACCAACGCGGCTTTCTCGGGGTCTTTGGGATTGCCCTCTGCTTTCTGTTTTTCGCTGGGGTAAGAAAGTCCGGTAAATCTGAAGCCGTCGGGTTCGAAAAACCCGGCTTTCACCAAGGCGCTGCCGAGCTGCTTATAGGTGAAGTCGCCCGCCTGCTGGTAGGGCAGCGGTAATGCGACGCGGCGCTCCTGTTCGTTGAGCGCGCTTGTGCGACCGTCGATGACGACACGCAGATTATTGAGGCGCGTCAGCCAGACATGGCGTTCGGCGGTAAAGCTGGCTTTGGGCGCGCGGTACTCCTTTCTCTCAAACGTGCATTTACCAAGCATCTTCAAAAGGTCGTTGCCGGCCAGCGCTGGTTTCTGTTCCCAGAAGAGCCCGGTCTTGCGGTCCCCATTGCCCAGGATGGCTGCTTCTATCTGCTGTCCCGTATGTGGGTTGCCTAATTCACGCTGCTGTTTGAACAACAGCGCTATTTCGTCGCCTAACAGGATGCGCGCCAAAGCTTTGCCGTAATCGCCCTGCTTGTTGCGTTGAGCGTCGGGGAATTCGGCTAGTACCATTTCGGCCGCGCTGCGATAGCGTTTCTCCTGCATCAGCTTTGCCGTGCCGGCGAGGCCTTGCTTGACTCTGCCTCCTTCACTTTTGCTATCCGCGTCGGCTTGTTTCTCCTCGGCACGGCTCGTCCAGTGAAATCCCCGATGCTTGCACAGGTGATAGAGCACCCGCGCCCATTCCTCGGCGTTTAGCTGGCGATCCAGACCCTCGACCCGCAAGCGCCAAATCGAGTGCGGAAACGGGTGCTGGGGCTGAAAGAGCTGAGGGTCGTCGACGACCCCTTGTCGTTTGAGCAGACGTGCCAGTTTCCTCAAGCGCCAGGCACGGCGGTGCAGGCGGCGGCGGGTTAACCGCGCCGTGCGGCGAACCAGATTGAGGGAATCGCCATCCTTGGCGGTCTCCGCCTTGTCGAATGCGCGTACCCCGAGCGCGACGATCCTGTCGGGCGCGAGCACGGCCCACCCTACGGACGCGATGCCGATATCCAACCCTATCGTGAGTGAAGCAGACGCCTTGACAGACATTTGATCCTCCCTAATACTTTGGCCCGTTGTGGCTATCCGGGGTGAGAGCCGTTGCTACAATAAGTTAAATCGCAAGATTTGACGTACCCGCCCGGTGGATTATTCCACCGGGCTTTTTATTTGGCGAGTACCGTTGCGAGTAATACTTTCGCGGTGTCCCGGGGGTTCCTAGCGTCACGCCAGCGCAGATAGCCCCGACCAAGAGCCGCCATGCGATCGAAAACCCTCAAATTGTTGAAATGGACGAGCC
This sequence comes from uncultured Streptomycetaceae bacterium, assembly GCA_964641785.1. Taxonomy (GTDB): domain Bacteria; phylum Pseudomonadota; class Gammaproteobacteria; order Burkholderiales; family SG8-41; genus CAZXNF01. The sequence continues at coordinate 2,721 of CAZXNF010000381.1, forward strand.
TTTCCCTGCTAGCCTTCCTCGGCAGCGTGCTCGCACTGCGCGCCTATATCGCGCAGCAGGGCGCCCCGCTGGAGCTGTGGCACACCGTCGTCCCGCGCGAACTGAGCGCCCGCGATATCGACTGGACCGACTGGGCCGGCTACCTGGCCGCTGAACAGAAAGTCTTCGACGAAGTGCGGGCGGGCGTCACGGACAAGCTCGCGCCAGAGGCCCGCGTCCCGGCCAACCGCTATTTCGAAGGCAGCCGGATTTAACCGGGCCGCTTCACGCACGACTGGAACCGTTCCTTTGTGCTGGCACCCAAGGGCACCCCCGTTGGCGCCGTCGTGCTCCTCCACGGACTCACGGATTCCCCGTATAGCGTGCGCCATGTCGCGCGCCGTTGTCAGGCGCGCGGTTTCGTCGCAGCCGGCATCCGGCTGCCCGGGCACGGCACGGTCCCGCCGGTCTTGCCCGGGTTGAACGCGAAGCGTGGACGGAGGCGACGCGGCTCGCCGTGCGGGAAGCCCGTCGGCGCGCGCCCACGATTTTGGAACCCTCCCGCAGCGCAGGACCGGCTGCGACGCAGGCAGAAGCGCCGGCTGGAGGCCTGACGGGTCCGATCCTTATCGGGGAAGTTGAAAGCGACCACCGCGGCGATCGTGCCCATGCTGCCCGCGCTGTTTCACAGCCCCTCCATCTGCGATACGCTGCGCGGCCCTGACCGGAGTTGATGCTTTGAGAATGAAACGCGTCCTGGTGGCGGCGGCTGCCCTGGTGGTACTCGCGGGCGTCGCGCTGGTCATCGCCGTCTACACGCTGAACCCGCGCACGGTGGCGGCCACGCTGGCCGCCCGGATCAAGGCCGACACCGGGCGCGAACTGACCTTCGGCGAGGTCGAGATCAAGCTGCGGCCCTTGCCCGCGCTGATCGTGTCGGACTTGCGCTTCGCCAACGCCGACTGGGGTTCGCAGCCGGTGATGGCGTCCATCGCAAGCCTGCGGGCGGACATCTCCTTGGCGGGGCTGCTGGCCGGGCAGGTGCAGGTCACCCGCATTGCGGTAACCCAGGCCAGCCTGTTGCTGGAAACCGATGCCAAGGGCAAGGGCAACTGGGTCATGAGCGCGACCGGCGGTGCGCCGCCGGCCTGGCTGTCGCGGCTGGAAATCGACAGCCTGACGCTGAAGCCCTACCAGTTCGCGTACCGCAACGGCGCTACCGGCGAAACCACGCGCTTTACGCTCGACTCGGCGACGCTCGAGGCGCCGACCGCCGGGGCGGCGGTACGCTTCAACATCCAGGGTCAGTACGCCGGTGCGCCGGTGGCCCTCAAGGGTTCCATCGGCGGCATTGCGGCGCTGCTCGCCAATGGCCCGGCGTATCCCGTCGAGGCGGAGGTCACCCTCGCGGGGGCGGCCTTGACGCTGCGCGGCACGGTGGACCAGCCGCTCG
>CAZXNF010000382.1:0-4150 GCA_964641785.1 uncultured Streptomycetaceae bacterium
GTTCGCACCACCTGTACGTGCTGCGTTTCGATTTCGAGGCGCTCGGGATGAACCGCGGTGAAGTCATGCGGCGGCTGGCCAGCGATGGCGTCGGCAGCCAGGTCCATTACATTCCCGTGCATTACCAGCCGTACTATCGCGAACTCGGGCATGTGCGCGGCGCGTACCCGCATGCCGAGCGCTACTACGAGCAGGCCCTCACCATTCCCCTCTACTACGGGCTGACGGACGTCGAAATCGAGCGCGTGATCGCCGCGGTGCACAAGATCGCGCAACCGGCCCGACGCAGCGCCACGGCCTGACCCCACGTGCACCCATGAACTTCACTCTCGGCCCCCGCACGATCGGCGACGGCAACCCCTGCTTCATCGTCTACGAAGCCGGCCCCACCCACAACGGCCTCGAATCGGCCAAGGACCTCGTGCGCATGGCCGCCGACGCCGGGGCCGACGCCGTCAAGTTCCAGATCTTCGACCCGGACCGCCTGGTCGCCGACCGCAAGCAGCTCTTTTCCTACGAGGTGCTGATCGACCGCGCGAGCGGTCGCACCGAAACCGTCAGCGAACCCCTCTACGACATCCTGTGCCGCCGCAGCATGCCGCGTGCGAACTGGGAAGCACTCAAGAACTACAGCGACAGCCTCGGCCTCGCTTTCTTCTCCACCGCCGGCTTCGAGGACGACGTCGACTTCCTCGCCCGCATCGGCTGCCACTCGGTGAAGATCGCCTCCGCCGACATCAACCACTTCCCGCTCATGACCTACGCGGCGAAAACCGGCATGTCCGTGCAGATCGACACCGGCAACGCGACGCTCGGCGAAGTCGAATCCGCGGTGGACGCCATCCGCGCCACCGGCAACGACCAGATCGTCATCCACCACTGCCCCTCGGGCTATCCCGCGCGCCTGGACAGCATTCACCTGCGCATCATCCCGACGCTGAAGATGATGTTTCCGGTGCCGGTCGCCTTCTCCGACCACACGCCGGGCTGGGACATGGACGTCGCCGCCATCGCCCTCGGCGCGAACATGGTCGAGAAGACCATCACCCACGACCGCACGACGCGCAGCGTCGAGCACCAGTTCTCGCTGGAACCCGCCGACATGCACGGCTTCGTCAAGGCAGTACGCGAGCTCGAAACCGCGCTCGGCAAGAGTCGCAAGGAAATGACGCGCGAGGAAATGACCAGCCGCATGAAGGTGCGGCGCAGCGCGCATCTCAAGCGGGCGGTGAAGGCCGGCGAGACGCTGAGCCTCGAACTCATCGACTTCCGCCGCCCCGGACACGGCATCGGCCCGCACGAGTACGAGCCCTACCTCGGCATGCGCTTCGCGAAGGACCTGCCGGCGCATAGCCTCATCACTGTCAGCGATCTGGCGCGCTGACCGCCGCCGCCGCATGCGCGCCGTCTGCCTGATCCCGGCCCGCGGGGGCTCGAAGCGGCTGCCGCGCAAGAACGTGGCCGACTTTCTCGGCCGTCCCATCATCGCTTATACAATCGCGGCGGCGGAGGCGAGCGGTCTTTTCGCCCGCGTCGTCGTCTCCACCGAAGACGCCGAGATCGCCGCCGTCGCGGAACGCCACGGCGCCGAACTCGCGCAGCGCGATCCTGCGCTCGCCACCGACGGCGCGCGTCTCACCGACGTCTGCCTGGATTTCCTCGCCAGTGAGGAAAGTGCGGGCCGCGCCTACGACACCTTCGCCTGCCTGCTCGCCACCGCGCCGCTGCGTGGGGCCGACGACATCCGCGCCGTGCACGGCCTGCTGGGCAGCGGCTGCGCCTTCGCCATGGCGGTCACCACCTACGGTCTGCCCGCGCACCAGGCGCTGCGCATGGCGGACGACGGCGGCTGCGCGCCGATGTGGCCGGACCTCATCAACCTGCGCAGCCAGGAAGCACCGCGTTTGGTGGTCGACAACGGCAGCACCTACTTCGCGACTGTTGCCGCCTTCCGCGAACACCGCACCTTCTACGGCCCCTCGTTGCGCGGGTACTCCATGCCGCGCGAACGCTCCGTGGACATCGACGAGCCCGCCGACCTCGACCTCGCGCGCTACTGGGCGCAAAAGCCGGCGTGAAAGCCCTCGTCATCGGCTGCGGCTCCATCGGCCAGCGCCATGCCGTCAACGCGGCCCGCCATGCCACGGTCGCGGTGCACGACCTCGATCCCGCGCGCGCGCAGGCCGCCGCAGCCGCAGCCGGTGCGCAGGCCTTCGGCGACCTCGCTGCGGCGCTCGCATGGCAGCCCGATGTCGCCATCGTCGCCACGCCGCACCGCCACCACCTGCCCGCCGCAACCGCCGTCATCCGTGCCGGTGCGCACGTGCTGATCGAGAAACCGCTGGCCGATACCACCGCCGGTGTGGAGGCCTTCCTCGCGGAAGCCGCCAGACTCAAGCGCCAGGCGTGGGTGGTCTGCAACATGCGATTTCATCCCGGGGTTGCCGCGCTGCGGCGCTACCTGCCGCGCATCGGCCGCGTCCTGTATGCCCGGGCGCATTACGGCAACTACCTGCCCTCGATGCGGCCAGGCCGGGACTACCGGGAACTGTATGCGGCGCGTCGCGCTGATGGCGGCGGCGTCATCCTCGACGCCATCCACGAGATTGATTACCTCACCTGGCTGCTGGGCGACGTCACCGGCAGCCTGTGCGACCTCGCGAAGCTGAGCACCCTCGACATCGACGTCGAGGATTACGCCACGCTCGCGCTGACCCATGCCGGCGGCGCGCGCAGCACGGTCACACTCGACTACCTGCGCCAGCGCAAAAGCCGCGGCTGCGAGGTGATCGGCGAACAGGGCACCCTCACGTGGTGGAGCGACGGCAAGGCCCCCGAGCACTGCCGCGTCACGCTCGCCGCCACCGGCGCAGCGGACATCGACGTACTGGAAGACCTGCCCGACGTGGATGCCCAAGCACCATACGCCGCGCTGATCGCCGCGCTGTTCGCCGAACTCGCACAGCCAGGGACGACCGACCTGCTCGACGCCGCCACCGCCGCAAAGGAGCTGGCCGTGGCGCTGGCCGCGCGGGACGCCGCGCCCCCACAGACCGGCGCCGCCCGGCGATAATCCGCCTATGGACGCCAATCCCCGTTACCGCAAGAGCCAGGCAATGCTGGCGCGCGCCGAGCGCGTCATTCCGCTCGGCTCCCAGACCTTCAGCAAAAGCCGCGTCGTCTATCCCGCGAACGCTGCGCCGCTGTTCGTAACCCACGGCAAGGGCGCGCACGTGTGGGACGTGGACGGCAACGAGTACGTGGACTTCGTGAACGGCCTGCTGCTCTTGGTGCTCGGCTACGACGACGTCGATGTCACCGCCGCCGTCATCGAGCAACTGAAGTCGGGCGTCAGTTTCAGCCTCGCCACCCCGCTCGAAGTGGAAGTCGCCGAGCTGCTATGCGAGATCATTCCCTGCGCGGAGATGGTGCGCTTCGGCAAGAACGGCAGCGACGCCACCAGCGGCGCCGTGCGCATCGCGCGCGCGCATACCGGCCGCGACCGCGTAGCCGTGTGCGGCTACCACGGCTGGCAGGACTGGTACATCGGCGCAACCACCCGCAACAAGGGCATCCCGCGCGCGGTGGGCGAACTCACGCACAAGTTCCCGTACAACGACCTCGACGGCCTGCACAAGTTGCTGTCGGCGCATTCCGGCGAATTCGCCGCCGTGATGATGGAAGCGATGAACGTCGAGGAACCCAAGCCCGGCTACCTCGAGGGTGTGCGCGAACTGGCGCACAAACATGGCGCGCTGTTCATCCTGGACGAAATCATCACCGGCTTCCGCTTCCACCTCGGTGGCGCGCAAACGCTGTTCGGCGTCACGCCCGACCTTGCCGCCTTCGGCAAGAGCATGGGCAACGGCTTCCCGATCGCGGCGGTCGTCGGCAAGGCGGAGTACATGCACCAGATGGAGGAGATCTTCTTCTCCAGTACTTTCGGCGGCGAAGCGGTCAGCCTGGCCGCGAGCCGCGCGACCATCCACAAGATGCAGCGTGAGCCGGTGCACGCGACCCTCGACCGCCTCGGCCAGCAGATCATGGACGTGACGCGCGCCAACATCGCGCGCGCCGGCCTGACCGATGCCGTGGGCATCGCCGGCAAGCCGAGCTGGAGCCTGATGCAGTTCCACGACACGCCGCGCGC
>CAZXNF010000383.1:0-4144 GCA_964641785.1 uncultured Streptomycetaceae bacterium
ACTTCATTCATTTCAATATATTTGGCGATAACGTTGAGGTGTTGCTTTAGCTGCCCCTGGTCCTCGCTCCCCAGCAGCTGGATGGTGTAGGTGGTCCCATCGGCGTCTTTCAGCCAGGCTTCGGTCGCCACCAGACGCGCATCGAGGCTGTCGCTCCCGCGACTCCCGGGTTTTGAGTTAGCGCTCGCTTTCGGTTCGCCAATGTCTTTAGGTGCGAGCGTTTTTTCCGTAACTAATTGTTTTTCTTTAATTTCTTCCTGTTTTTGCGCGGGGGCTACCGCCTCAGGCACGGACGCTGGAGCAGGGGCCAGATCGGCAGCCGGCTTGGCCGCGGACTCCGCCGTGGCGGGGGTGCCGGAGGGCGCCGGCGCCGTTGTCGTCGGCTGGGCTTCCGCCGGTGCGGTGGGTACCACAGGTTGCAGTTGTGGCGTATTCGCAACATGCCACATGTAAGCCCCCACGCCGAGGGCGGCGCCCAGTGCGGCGAAGACCACCGGGGCCAGCCAAGGCGGCCGCAACGCACGCTGCGCGTCGGCGGCGAATTCGCTGTCGCGGATCGCGGCGCGGATGTGCTTGGGCTTGATCGTGTGGGTGTTCTCAGCGAAGGCGGCGAGCAGCGCCTTGTCGGCGATGAGGTTCACGCGGCGGGTCAGCCCGCGCGAGGCTTTCGCCATGCTGCGCACCACGGCCTCGCTGAAGAGGTCCGGCCCCCGGTAGCCGGCCGCGCGCAGCCGGAACTGCAGGTATTCGTGGACCTCGGCGTCGGCCAGCGGCGCGAGCGTGAAGCTGTGGGTGATGCGTTCGCGCAGCTGGCGGATTTCGGTCTTGCGCAGGTTGTCGTCAAGTTCCGGCTGGCCGAACAGCACGATCTGCAGCAGCTTGTGGTTCTTGGTCTCGAGGTTGGAGAGCAGCCGCATTTCCTCGAGAGTCGCGATCGGCATGCTCTGCGACTCCTCGACGAAGATCACCACCTGTTTGCCCTGCGCGTAGCGGTCGAGCAGGTACTCGTGAATCTGCTTGATGACTTCGAGGCGGCCCGCCTCGCGTGCCGGCTTCAGGCCCAGCTCGAAGGCGATGGCGCGCAGAATCTCGTCGGGGCCGACGCTGGGATTGGCGAGGTAGACCGTTTCTTCCCGCGCGCCCAGACGGGCCTGCAGCATGCTGCACAGCATGGTCTTGCCGCTGCCGACTTCGCCGGTGACCTTGATGACGCCTTCGCCCTGCGACAGGGCGTAGACCAGCGCTTCGAGGATGGGGCCGCGATTACCGCCGCCGAAGAAGAAATCGGTGTTGGGCGTGATCTTGAACGGCGGTTCACGCAGGCCGAAGTGGGCGTAATACATGGGCGTTAGCCGGCGCGCGGCTCAGCGGGGCGCAGCGGCGCCTCCCTGATTCTGGTAGTTTTGCATGCGGCTGTAGAGCGTGGTGCGGTGGATGCCCAGCAGCTTGGCCGCCTGCGACAGGTTGCCCTGCGTGAGCGCCATGGCGGCCTCGACATACGCGCGTTCCCATTGCTGCAGCGTGTCGTCCAGGTTGAACCCCTGCTGACCGCGCAAATGCTGCTTGGCGGCCTCCAGGGCGGTCTGGAAATCCGACGCGAAGGGCATCGCGCCGTTCTCCGGGGCGAGGCTTTCCAGGTCGAGTTCTCCCTGAAGCTGCTCGGCGCTGACGGTGCGTCCGGCGAACTTGGTGGTGAGCCGGATCACAATGTTGCGCAGTTCGCGCACGTTGCCGGGGAAGCCATAGTCGAGCCACAGCACCTCGGCCCGTGGATCCAGCGTGAACGGCTTGGCCTTGGCCTGCTGCGCATAGAAGACGCAGAAATGTTCGAGCAACTGGCGCTTGTCCTCGCCGAGGTCGCGCAGGGAGGGCGCCGCGATGGTGAACACGGACAGGCGGTGGTAGAGGTCGGCGCGGAAGCGCCCGGCGCGCACTTCCGCCCGCAGGTCGCGGTTGGTGGCGGCAATCACGCGGGCGTTGGACACGCGGCTCTGCGTTTCACCCACGCGCTGGAATTCGCCGTTTTCCAGCACGCGCAGGAGTTTGGCCTGCAATTCCAGCGGCAGTTCGCCGATCTCGTCGAGGAAAAGCGTGCCTTCGCGGGCGTCCTCGAAGTAACCCGACCGCGCGGTGACCGCGCCGGTGAACGAACCCTTGCTGTAGCCGAACAGCGTCGGCTCGACGAGGTTGGGCGAGATCGCCGCGCAGTTCAGGGCCAGGAAGGGCTTGGCTGCCCGCGGGCTGGCCTTGTGCAGGGCGGCCGCGATGAGTTCCTTGCCAGTGCCCGATTCGCCCTCGGTGAGCACCGGGAAAGGGGAAGGCGCGTACTGGGCGATCTGCTGGCGCAGCTTTTCGAGCGCGAGGCTCTTGCCGACCAGTCCGATGTCGGCGGCGGCGCCGACCTCCGCGTTGCGGATTTCCAGCGCGCGCGTGAGGAATTCCTGGATGCGTTCCGGCTCGCAGGGCTTGGCGATGAACTCGATCGCCCCTAGCGTCCGCGCGTGGCGTGCGTTGGCTTCGTCGTTCTGGCCCGACAGCACGAGGATCTTGATCGCGGGTGAGGCGGCGATCAGTTCGCCGATCAGCTTGAAGCCCTCGTCGGGGCGGTGCGGCGTGGGCGGGAGCCCGAGGTCGATCAGCGCGAGCTGGGGTGTTTCTTCGAGCTGGGTCAGCAGGCTTTTGACCTGGTTGCGCGACGCCGCAACGAACACTTCGTAGTCGCGCCCGAGCACGAAGTTGAGGGTATCGGTGATCAGCGGATCGTCGTCGACGATCAGCAACTGGGGCTTTTTGTCAGCGCCCTCTGGCATTGCGGCTCCCTCTCTCTAAAGACGGATTGTGCCAGAAGCCCTGTTTCGGTCGCTAAGCCGGAATGCGCGTCTCGGCACCCTCAGGCGCTTCCACGCAGGCCAGAAACGCCTGCTCGAGGTTCTGCGCCCCGTGCTGCGCCATGAGTTCGGCGGGCGTGCCGGCAAAGCGCAGCCGGCCGTCGTGCACGAGCGCCATGCGGTCGCATATCTCGGCGACATCGGCCAGTGCGTGCGAGCTGAAGAATACCGTGCTGCCCGCAGCGCGCAGGCGCTTCAGTTCGCTCTTCAGGCGCGCGCGTGCGAGCGGGTCCAGGCCGGAGGTCGGTTCGTCGAGCACGTAGAGATCCTTGCGGCAGGCAATGCAGGCGGCGAGCCCGAGCTTCTGCGTCATGCCCTTGGAATAGGTGCGTACCGGGCGGCCGAGCGCGTCCGGATCAAGGCCGAGGGCGTCCAGTCGGGCGTGCACTTCCGCTGCCACGTAGGGCGTGCCCTGCAGGGACAGCACGAAGGCGATGAAATCCCGTCCCGTCAGATAGTACGGCGGGTTGAAGCGTTCCGGCAGGAAAGCGAGCCGGGTCCGGGAACGCTCTTCGCGGTGCGGGACGCCATAGATGTCGATGCCGCCCGCATCCATGTCGCAGAAATCGAGCAGGCACTTGATGAGGGTCGTTTTGCCGGCGCCGTTGACGCCGACCAGGCCGAAACATTCGCCGTGCCGGACCTCGAACGTGCAGCCGTCCAGGGCGACGGTCCGGCCATAGCGCTTGCCGACACCGGCAAAACGGAGGGCAGGAAGGGCGGACGGGGCGGCGGCTGACACGTGCCTACGCTAGCCCATGCGTGGCCTGCCGACAAGCCGCGCCGGCGGCGGCCCTGCGCGAGTGGCGCCCCCGCAGGCAGTCCATTAAAATGCGCCGCTTCGCAGTCCGTCCGTTCTCCTTTCGTTTTCAAGGCCCTCCCCGTCGTGTCCGTACCTCCCGCCGATCCTGTTCGCACCGCCACTGCCCCGTCCGGCGCGGCACCGCTGGTGGACATCGCCGATCTGGTCTTCTCCTACGGCAAGCGGACGATCCTCGACGGCATCACGCTTAAAGTGCCGCGCGGTCAGGTGGTGGCGATCATGGGCGGCTCCGGCTCGGGCAAAACGACGCTGCTGCGCCTGATTGGCGGCCAGATCAGGGCCACCCGGGGCACGCTCAAGGTCGACGGTGAAAACGTGGCCGGTCTGGGCGACACCGCTCTTTACCGGCTGCGGCGACGCATGGGCATGCTGTTCCAGTTCGGCGCGCTGTTCACCGACCTGTCGGTGTTCGACAACGTCGCCTTCCCCCTGC
>CAZXNF010000384.1:0-4131 GCA_964641785.1 uncultured Streptomycetaceae bacterium
GACCACCGGCAGTCGGAACGGCGCTCGCGATGCTTTTCACGACTGCATGCACGGTGTCCCCGCTTGTTCGTTCTGGTGGATTTTCCATAATCGTTCCTAAGCAACCCAACTTGATTTATCCGACAGTTGCTCGAAACAACATTAACAAGTGTCCGTTGAACAGGAAAGGCGCACGCTGCCGAATCGCTCTTCAGATCAGTATCCTAGCGCGTTCTTCTGCTGCGGGCATCCCGCGAAACAAACGGCCAACGCCGGGATGAGTCGCGCGGCAAGCAGGCTATCCGACGACGCACTTTAAGAAGTGTCCGTTGAACGGGCGCGGGCCCAGTTGGCAGATCGTCAGAAGGCGAAACCCTGTTTGCTCTCCAACGTCATTCCTATATCAGCTCAATCCTGACCTTGCGGCCGACAATGGCCGCCGCGCGCTGCAGGCTCGACAGCGTCACGTCGTTTCTGGGGTCCAGTAGCCGATCGAGCTGGGAGCGGCTCGTCTTGAGCAACACCGCCATGCGCGCTTTCGTGAGCGAGCGCGCCTTCATGGCCTCGGCGAGTTGCCAGGCGACCACTTCCTTGACGGCTTGCGCCTGCGCCTCGTCGAAGGTGCCTTCGCCTTTCAGAAAATCATCAAGGCTCGAACCGATGCGTTTCTTGCTCATATTCCCAGCTCCTTCTGATGTTGGCGCGCCACGGCCAGTTCATGCCCGGGTGCTTGCCGTGTTTTCTTGATAAACCCGTGCTAGGCCACTAACTGCCCCCGGTGGGCGCAAAACAGGATTCGGGCGATGCGATTCCTCGGCAGATTGACACGCACTTCCCACAGACCTTGCCCCAGTGGACGACACAAGGGCATGCCGACCGGCCATCGCCACTGGACTCGCATCAGGTCCATGCCGATGGCGTAGCGGTCACGTGCGTCCAGCGCCTTGAGCCACTCGCGCACCGGTTCTGTTCCGGCTTCAGTGCGGAAGAAGACAAGCGGGATCTTCTACGGGTTTTGCATGATTCTGCAATGCGGAGTGTACTATATTAGGTACAATCTGAGGATACTGTCTGGATATAGGATTCGCTGCCGTCAGCGTCCAACTCACGTGTGTGACGAGGCAAGGACGCTTCGAGGCCATGTCCTGTTGACCGCACCAAGATAAGGCATGCCGCTTTGCCCATGCACCATCGCCCGTAGTCCCGTCGCGGTGCGGGGTCCTGAAAGATCACGGTTATTGCGTGGCATACCGGTTGCTTAAAGGAAGGGCATCGAGGCCATGCATGCACATCCCTTCTTCCAGACCGGGCGTTGCTGAAACACGGACCACCTGCTGCTACTGCGACGTGGGCTGCGGGGAGATTGTGTCAGCGGAAGGCGGGCGGGTGACCGCGGTGTCGACGGCACCCTTCGGCCAAACGCGCCGCTTGAGGTGCGCGCGGTGAACTTCGCCCATTTCATCAAGGAAATCGGCAGGGGCGCCGAGAATCCCGGGGATCTGTCGGAGGCCGACGCGAAGCAGCTCTACGGTGCAATGCTCGACGGCGGCGTGCCGGAACTCGAACTCGGCGCGATCCTGATCGCGCTGCGCGTGAAGGGCGAATCGCTCGGCGAACTGCTCGGCTTCACCGCCGCGGTGGACGAAAGGCTCGCGCGGCTTGCGCCCGTGTCCGGCAAGCCGCGGCCGGTGGTGCTGCCGAGCTACAACGGCGCGCTCCACCAGCCCAACCTCACGCCGCTGCTTGCACTCCTGCTCGCCCGCTTCGGCGTGCCGGTGCTGGTGCACGGCGAGCTCTCGGGCAACGGCCGCGTTGCTTCCGCCTACATCCTGCGCGAACTGGGCGTGATGCCCTGCGCCTCCGCCGCGCAGGCGCAGGAGGCGCTGGAAGCGAGTGGCATTGCCTACCTGCCGACCGCAGCGCTGTCGCCCGGCCTCGCCAGCCTGCTCGCCCTGCGCGGGCGGCTGGGGGTGCGCAACTCGGCCCACTTCGTGGCCAAGCTGATGGATCCTTTCGCCGGCGAGGGCCTTACCGTGGTGAGCGCATCGCATCCGCCGTACCTCGACCGGCTGCGCGAATACTTCGTTGCCACCGGCGGCCACGCGCTGCTGCTGCGCAGCACCGAGGGTGAGCCCTTCGCCAATCCCAAGCGGCGGCCGGCTCTGGAACATGCGCACGACGGCCTGCTCGACGTGCTGTTCGAGGCTGAGGTCAGGCCGGTCAAGACACTGCCGACGCTGCCCGAGGACATCGATGCGGCGGCCACCGCGCAGTGGACCAAGCGCGCGCTCGCCGGCGATGCGCCGGTGCCGCTGCCGCTCATCAACCATCTCGCCTGCCTGCTCTACGCCTGCGGTTACGCGCCGGACATGAATCAGGCGAAGGCCATCGTGGCGGTGGAAGCCGGCACGATGGCGGCTGCATGAGCCCCCGCAACGACAGCCCCTGAGGCCGATGAAACTGCGCGCGCTCATCGTGGACGACGCCGCGGAGCGGGCGGAAGTGGTGCAGGCCGCCCTGCGCAGCGCGGGCTGTCGGAGGAAATGGCGGCCGAGTACGTGAAGTCCCCTGCGGCGGCGGGGCGCTACCTGCGGGACGTGTACTAGCAGCGCGTTCGGTCGCAGGCTGCCGTGCCGGCGTGCGGCAGCCTTTCGGGTACACTCGGGCCCGTCATGCGCGTCCCTTTCTCCCTGATGTTGGTGTTGCTCGCCGCCGGTGTGCCGGCGGCGTTGGCCTGCCCGCCGCCTGAGCGCGTGCAGGCGCTGGTCCGCGACTGGAACAACCGCGTGCCGGTCAAGGGGCTGCAGGCCGGTTCCATGGAAGATGCGGAGTGCGGCCGCGCGCTGTTCGTGGCGGAACTCGGCAAGGATCTCGGCCGGGTGGCGGGCTACAAGGCCGCGCTGACGAATCCCGAAGTGCAGGGCGCGGTCAAGGTGCTCGCGCCGGTGCGCGGCGTTCTGCTCGAACGGATGCTCGTGCGCGGCACCGGCGCAGCGGTCGTGATGCCGACCCGCTACGCGGCACGCCCGCTGGTGGAGGCGGACCTCATCGTTGAAGTGAAGGACGGCCGCATTCACGACGCGAAATCCGACGTCGAGCTGCTGCAGTCGCTCGCGCGCGTCTATCCCTTCATCGAACTCGCGGATCTCGTGGTCGCGCCGGGCGAGCCGATCACCGGCCCGGTGGTGGTGATGATTAACGCCGGCGCGCGGGCGGGCGTGCTCGGTGCGCCGCTCGACGTGCAGGCCACGCAGGCCTTTGCCGGGGCGCTCGCCACGATGCAGGTCGTGGTCACCGACGGCACGGGTCAGTTGATTGCCCGCGGCGAAGGCCGCGCGATCATGGGGCATCCGCTGAACGCGGTGCGCTGGCTTGCGGAAGACCTTGCGCGTTCGGGCGTGCGCCTCAAGGCGGGCGACCTGCTGTCGCTCGGTTCCTTTACCGCGCCGCTGACGCCGCAGGCAGGCGAGACGGTGCGCGTGCGCTATGAAGGCCTGCCGGGCAACCCGCAGGTCGCGGTGAGTTTCAAGTAAGAGAAGGCAGCAACATGAGCATCGCCACCGCCGAAACCATCCGCGCACACCTGACCGCCAAGTACCAGGTCAAGTTCAGCGACCGTGTGACCGACACCACCGACCTGCTCGACATCGGCATGATCGATTCCTTCGGCTTCGTCGAACTGGTGCAGCACCTCGAAGACACGTTCAAGATCACTTTCGACGATGCGGAGCTGTCGTCGAACGAACTGGCGACGGTGCAGGGGCTGGTGGCGGCGGTGCAGCGGAAAACGAAGAAAAGTTAGCCGCCAAGGCGGCAAAACCAGAATTTCTCTGCGGCTAATTTCGAAGTTGCCGGAGTGCCGCCCAGTCCTCCACCCGGATCCGCGCCACCACGTCGAACGCGCCGTCCCCCCGGCCGCGCACCACCGCGGCTTCGCCTTCCGCCAGGTAGGGCGGGCCCGCCGTCCCGTAGAAGGGATTGCCGTGGCTCACGATGAAGAGGTTGTGTCCCGCGGGCTGCGGCGTGGACAGCCATTCGAGCAGCAGCCAGTAGCGGCCCGGATTGCCGGGGCCGCTGCCGCGCAGTTCCGGCACCGGTTCGGCCTGTCCCAGCATCAGCCGCGCGGTGGGCGCGGCCATCAAGGCGCTCGGG
>CAZXNF010000385.1:0-4125 GCA_964641785.1 uncultured Streptomycetaceae bacterium
GATCGGTGGCAGCGGGAACGACACCTACACCGTGGACAACGCGGGCGACGCGGTCGTGGAACTGCCGGGGGAGGGCACCGATACGGTCGGCAGCACGGTCACCTACACGCTATCCGCGGAGGTCGAGAACCTGACCTTGACGGGCACGGCGGCGATCGACGGCACCGGTAACGCCTTGAACAACGTGCTGACCGGGAATGCGGCTGCCAATGCGCTGTTTGGCGGTGTGGGGGACGACACCCTGAACGGGGGCGCAGGCGCGGACCGCTTGAGCGGGGGCGTCGGCAACGATGCCTATATGGTGGACAACGCAGGGGATCTCGTCGTCGAACTGGTGAATGAAGGCACCGACAGCGTCAGCAGTTCGGTCAGCTACGCGTTGCCCGATGACGTCGAGAACCTTACGTTGACGGGCGCGGCGGCCAACACGGCCACCGGCAACGCCCTCGACAACATGCTCACCGGGAACAGCGGGGCCAATGTGCTCGGCGGCGGCGCGGGCAACGACACGCTGAACGGGGGTGCGGGCGCCGACACGCTGATCGGCGGGGCCGGCGACGATACCTACGTCATCGACAACGCCGGCGATGCCGTGGTCGAACAGGCGGACGAAGGCACCGATCGGGTGCAAAGCTCGGTAAGCCATACGCTGTCCGCTAACGTCGAGAACCTGACCCTGACCGGCACCGGCGCCATCAACGGCACCGGCAACGCGCTCGCCAACGTGCTGACCGGCAACGCCGCGGCCAATGTCCTGAACGGTGGGGCGGGCGCCGACACCCTGGCCGGCGGCGGTGGAAACGACACCTACGTCATCGACGACGCGGCGGACGCGGTCATCGAAGAGGCGGGTGGTGGCACGGATGTCGTGCAGGCCTACGTGACCTACGCCCTCACCGACAACGTTGAGAACCTGACGCTGATGGGAGCGCTCGCCATCAATGGCACGGGCAACACGCTGAACAACAAACTGACCGGCAACAGCGCCGGCAACGTGCTCGACGGCGGCGCCGGCGCCGATACCCTGATCGGCGGTGCCGGCGACGACACGTACGTCGTGGATAACACGGGCGAACTCGTAACCGAGGGCGCCAACGCGGGTACGGACACCGTGCATAGCGCGGTGAGCTATACGCTGACCTCGAACGTCGAAAACCTCATTCTGACGGGCAACGCCGCGCTCAACGGCACGGGGAATACGCTCGCCAACTCGATCACCGGCAACAGCGCTGCCAATACCCTCAACGGTGGGGCGGGCGCCGACACCCTGATGGGAGGCGGGGGGGACGATACCTACGTCGTCGACAACGCCGGGGACGCGGTCGTAGAGCTTCCCGGCGAGGGTACGGACACGGTGCTCTCCTCGGCCACCCACACGCTGGCGACGAATGTCGAGAACCTCACCCTGACCGGCGCGGGAGCGATCAACGGCACCGGCAACGCGCTCGATAATGCGATCACCGGCAACGCCGGCGCCAACACGCTCAACGGGGGCGGGGGCGCGGACACGCTGGCCGGCGGCGCCGGCAACGACACCTACGTCGTGGATCAGGCTGGTGATGTCGTCACCGAGCAGTTGAACGAGGGCACGGATACCGTCCTGAGCGCGGTGTCCTACGCGCTCACTGCCAACGTCGAAAAGCTCACCCTGACCGGCAGTGACAACCTCGACGGCATAGGCAACAGCCTCGGTAACACGCTGACCGGCAACAGCGGCAACAACATCCTCAACGGCATGGAAGGCGCCGACAGTCTGCTGGGCGGCGCGGGAGATGACACGTACGTCGTGGATAGCGCTGGCGATCTCGTGACCGAGGCGCTGAACGCCGGGATCGACACCGTGCAGAGCGCGGTGAGCTACACGTTGACCGCCAACGTGGAGAATCTGCTCCTGACGGGGCCAGGCGCGATCAACGGCACCGGAAACACCCTGAACAACGTTGTCACGGGCAACAGCGCCGCCAATACACTCAATGGAGCGGCCGGCGCCGACACGCTGATCGGCGGCGGCGGCGACGATACCTACGTCGTCGATAACGCCGGGGATGTCGTTGTCGAGGGTGCGGGCGAGGCTGAGGGTTTTGACACGATCAATGCCTCGATCACCCGCACGATTTCAGACAATGTCGAGAAAATAGTGCTCACCGGCACGTCCGCCATCAACGCTACCGGGGGCGCAGCGGACGACTGGCTGCTCGGCAACATGGGCAACAACACGCTGACCGGCGGCGCCGGCAACGACCTCCTGAACGGGGGCGGCGGCACCGGCGCCGATACGCTGCTGGGTGACGCGGGTCACGACGTGCTGGAGGGCATGGACGGCAACGATGTGCTGTCGGACGCTGCGGGTAACAATCTCTTCAACGGCGGGGCCGGCACCGACACCATGACGGGCAACTCGGGCAACGAGCTCTTCATCGGCGCCACGGGTAACGACACCATCAACACCGGCACGGGCGCCGACCTCATCGCGTTTAACCGGGGTGATGGCCAGGACACGGTCAACCTCAGCACCGGCGGCGACAATACGTTGAGCCTGGGCGGCGGGATTACCTACAGTGACCTCACGCTGACGAAGAGCGGCAACAACCTGGTCTTCAACCTCGGCGGCAGCGCGGAGAAGGTAACGTTCGCGGGCTGGTACGCCTCAACCGCTAACCGCAGCGTGTCGATGCTGCAGGTGATCGCCGAGGCCTGCGCCGATTTCGACGCCGGGTCGTCCGATCCGCTGCGAAACCGGAAGGTCGTGTCTTTTGACTTTTTGGGCGTCGTCGCGCAGTTCGATGCGGCCGGGCAGACCTCCAATTGGTCGGTGACAAACGCGCTGCTGACCGAGCATCTGGCCGGGAGCGATACCGAGGCGATGGGCGGCGATCTCGCCTACCGCTATGGGCTGGGCGGTTCGCTTGCCGGTATCGGGGCCGATCCCGCGGTCTCGATTCTGTCGAGCGGATCGTTCGGCACCGCCGCGCAGGGGTTGCAATCCGCCACGACCCTGGAGCAGGGGATCAAAAGGCTGAGTTGAGGCATTGGCGCGACCGGCCGCGCACGCTCACGCCGGGCCCTTGACCTCGATCTCCACGAACACGTACTCGAAGGCGTTGGCGTTGACGACGTTGTGCTCGACGCCTTCGTTGCGCGCGTACGACTGTCCGGCCTTGAGCTCGGCGGTGACGTTGCCTGCCGCGGTTTCCAGCAGCAACCGGCCGTCCCGCATGGGCACCACGACGTAATCGTGCGCGTGCCGGTGCCAGCCGGTTTCCGCGCCGGGCGCAAAGCGCCACTCGGTCACCTTCACCCGCGCGTTGTCGATCTGGACGGTGGGCACAGCAGACGGGCGGGGCGCGGGGTTCAAGGCAGATCCTCTCGGGGCGGACGGTCCGGACGCGGGCTGCGGATGCCCGTGCCGGACTTTACACGGCGCGCATGGCCGGCACGGTGCGCTATGATCGCGGCCTGCCCCTGCCCCTGCCCCTGACCCTGACCCTGCGCTCGCGGGCCGCTTGCGGCGGTCGCGCCACTGACCCGATGACTTCTTCCTCGCGCATTCTCGTGACCGGCGGCGCCGGCTACATCGGCTCGCACACGGTGGTCGAACTGCTGGGCGCGGGCCATGCGGTTTTCATCATCGACAACCTCAGCAACAGCAAGCGCGGGGTGCTCGACCGCATCGAAAGGATCGCGGGCCGCCGGCCGGATTTTGCCGAGATCGACATCCGCGACCGTGCCGGGCTGCGCGGGCTGTTCAAGGCACAGGCCTTCGATACCGTGATTCATTTCGCCGGGTTGAAGGCGGTGGGCGAATCGGTCGCCAAGCCGCTGCTTTATTACGACAACAATGTCTCCGGCAGCGTGGCGCTGTTCGAGACGATGGCCGAGGCGGGCATCAAGCGCCTGGTGTTCTCGTCCTCGGCCACGGTTTACGGCGATCCGCACGCCGTGCCGATCCGCGAGGATTTCCCGCTGTCCGCGACGAATGCGTACGGGCGCTCCAAGCTGATGATCGAGGAGATCCTGCGCGACCTGTCGAAATCGGACCCCGTGTGGCGCATCGCGCTGTTGCGCTACTTCAACCCGGTGGGCGCGCATGTGTCGGGGTGGATCGGCGAGGATCCGGGCGGCGTT
>CAZXNF010000386.1:0-4122 GCA_964641785.1 uncultured Streptomycetaceae bacterium
ATCTTCGTGATCCTGGCGCGCGTGGACGTGCGCTTCGTGTCGAAGTCGGAAGTGCGCCAGTGGCCGATCGTCGGCTATCTCTCAGCGCGGGCCGGCACGCTGTTCCTGCAGCGCACGCGCAAGACTCATCTCAGGCATATCAACAGCGAGATCGAAGACGCGATGACCGCGGGCGATCTGGTGGCGATCTTTCCCGAAGGGACGTCCACGGACGGCAGCGAACTGCTGCCCTTCCATGCGTCGCTGCTGGCGCCGGCGACGGCGGCCGGTGTGCCGGTGCAGCCGGTGGCGCTGCGCTTCGCCGATCCGCAGGGCATGCTCAATACCGATGCGGCCTACGACGGCGACAAGTCCCTGCTCGACACGCTGTGGCTGATGGTCCGCCATCCCGTGATCGTGGCGGAACTCACCTTCCTGCCGCCGGTGCAAAGCCGGGGACGCACCCGGCGCGAACTGGCGACCGCGCTGGAGCAAGCCGTGGCGCACGCCATCGGGGTACCGGCGCCGAAGCGATAAGAAAATGAAAGACGCTAGACGATAGACGATAGAGGAAAGAAAAAAATCGTGGCAGCCAGACCTTGGGTTTCCTGCCTCGTCTTTCGTCGCTCGTCTATCGCCTCTCGCTTTGTTTGCGTTTTGGCGACAAGCAACTAGCCCGAGCAATCCGGGCAGGGAATCTGGAAAATCTGGCGGTCCTCGATCCGCAGCGCCGTCAGCGCGCGGCCCCACAGGCAGCCGGTATCGATCGCAAAAAAATCCGGCCGCGCGATGAGGCCCAGCGCCGACCAGTGCCCGCAGACGACGGGCGTGCCGCGCGAGGCGCGAGTGGGCACGTCGAACCACGGCATGAAGCCTTCCGGAAAGTCCCGCGGCGCGCCTTTGTGCGAAAACTCCATGGCGCCTTCGGGGGTGCAGATCCGCATGCGCGTGAACGCGTTCACGATCACGCGCAGCCGGTCGTGGCCGGTCAGACCGTCCGACCAGCGGTCCGGCTGGTTGCCGTACATCGCGGCGAGGAAGGTGTCATGGTCCGGGGCCTGCAGGGCGGCTTCGGCCTCGTGCGCGAGCGCCAGCGCCTGTGGAATCGTCCATTGCGGCAGTAGCCCGGCATGCAGCATGGCCACGCCGTGCTCGTAGTGCATGAGCTTGCGCTGCCGCAGCCAGGCGAGCAGTTCCTCGCGGTCGGGCGCATCGAGGATGTCGTCGAGCGTATCGCCGCGATGGAGGCGGCTGTGACCGGCCGCGACCACCAGCAAATGCAGGTCGTGATTGCCGAGGGTGACGACCGCGCGGTCGCCCAGAGCCTTGATGAAGCGCAGCGTCTCGGCGGACTGCGGGCCGCGGTTGACGATGTCGCCCACGAACCACAGCCTGTCCGCCGCCGGGTCGTACGAGCAGCGTTCGAGCAGGCGCTTCAGCGCATCGAGACAGCCCTGGAGGTCGCCGATTGCGTAGGTGGCCATGGCATAAAAAAGGCGCAGCGGAGCTGCGCCTTTTGCGGAATGTCGTCCGTTACTTCTTGGCGACCGCCGGCGCCGCCGTTGCGGCCGGCTCCTTGAGGCTGCCGCCCGACTGGTTCGCCATGTAAACGATCGCGCGTGAGATATCGAGATCGGAGAGACTGGTGTCGCCGCCACGCGGCGGCATCTGCTTCACGCCCTTGATGGCGCTGGCCGTGAGCTTGTCGAGGCCCTGCGAAATCAGCTTGCCCCACGCGGCCTTGTCGCCGATCTTCGGCGCGCCCAGTACGCCGGCGCCATGGCAAGCGATGCACGCGCCTTTGGTCACGTCCTCACCGCTTCGCGCTCCGCCGCCGACTGCACTGGAGTCCGCTGCCACGAACTGGCCGACCGGCTGGATGCGTTGGGCGACTGCCGCATCGCTCAATGCCGGGTTGCTCGCGCTTGTGTTGGGCGTGCCGACGATTACGGCGGCGATCATGATCAGCGCGATCACCGGCACGACGAACGACAGCACAACGACCACGATCAACTGGGTCGGCGTCCTGATCGGCGAATGGTGCTCGACGACGTGGTGCTCGATGGAGTTTTGCGGGTGGTGTTCGCTCATGACGGTTCCGGACAAAAAGAGCCGCAATTATAACGACTTCGCTGCGCCGCCGGAACCGGCCCATTAGACGGTCGGGGGGAAAAGCCGTATCCTTGGCGCCCTTGCAAGCGACCACGCGCCCGTAGCTCAGCTGGATAGAGTACTGCCCTCCGAAGGCAGGGGTCACAAGTTCGAATCTTGTCGGGCGCGCCACTACTTCTTCCCCCGCGTTGCGCCGAACTGGTGCATTTCCACCCGCCCTGACCGCCTTGGCTGCCGTTCCCCGCTACGACGCCCTCATCATCGGCGGCGGCCACAACGGCCTCGTCTGCGCCGCCACACTCGCCGCGGCCGGCCTCAGGGTGCGCGTCCTGGAGCGCCGCGGGGTGGCCGGCGGCGCCGCCGTGACCGAAGAATTCCATCCCGGCTTCCGCAATTCGGTCGCGGCCTACACCGTCAGCCTGCTCGCGCCGGAAGTGATCCGCGACCTGCGGCTGGCCGAGCACGGCCTGCGCATTCTCGAACGGCCAATCTCGAATTTTCTGCCGACCACCGACGGCGGCTACCTCAAGCTGGGCGGCGGCCTCGCGCGCACGCAGGCTGAGGTCGCGAAGTTCTCTCCCCGCGACGCGGAACACCTGCCGGCGTACTACGCGATGCTGGAGCGGGTGGCCGATGTGCTGCGCGCGTTGGCGCGGGAAACGCCGCCCAACGTCGGCGGTGGCCTTGCCGACCTGTTGCGTGCGGCAAGCGTGGGCAACCGCCTGCGCAAGCTGGACATGGCCGCGCGCCGCGATCTGCTCGATCTCGTCGCCAAAAGCGCGGGCGATCTGCTCGACGGCTGGTTCGAATCCGCGCCGCTCAAGGCCGCGTTCGGCTTCGATGCGGTGGTCGGCAATTACGCCTCGCCGTACACGCCCGGCTCCGCCTACGTGCTGCTGCACCACGTCTTCGGCCAGGTGAACGGCAAGCCCGGCGTCTGGGGCCACGCGGTGGGCGGCATGGGCGCGATCACGCAGGCCATGGCGCGCGAAGCGCAGGCGCGCGGCGTCGAGATCACTTTGAATGCAGCGGTGAAGCGGATCGAAGCCCGCGGCGGCCGCGCGGTCGCGGTGGAACTGGCGGACGGCGAACGCATCGAAGCGCGTGCGCTGGCCTCCAACCTCAATCCGCGGCTCACGTTCCTCGATCTCGTCGAACCCGGCGTGCTCGACGCCGATTTCGTGCAGCGGCTGCGCCGCTACCGCTGCGGTTCGGCGACCTTCCGCATGAACGTGGCATTGTCTGAACTGCCGGATTTCGCAGCACTTCCCGGCCGTGCCGCCGCGGAACACCACCAGTCCGGCATCATCCTCGCGCCGACCCTCGAATACATGGAGCGCGCCTACTTCGATGCGCGCACTCACGGCTGGTCGAAGGAACCGATCGTCGAGGTGCTGATCCCGAGCACGGTGGATGACTCGCTGGCACCCGCCGGCCAGCATGTCGCCAGCCTGTTCTGCCAGCACTTCAGCCCGGAACTGGCGGGCGGCCGTAGCTGGGACGATTGCCGGGAGGAGGCCGCGGACCTGGTGATCGATACGGTCACCAGCTACGCGCCGAACTTCAAGGCTGCCGTGCTCGCGCGCCAGATCAATTCGCCGCTCGATCTCGAACGCACCTTCGGCCTCACCGGCGGCGACATCTTCCATGGCGCGCTGTCGCCCGATCAGCTCTACAGCGCGCGCCCGGTGCTGGGTCACGCCGACTATCGCTCGCCGCTGGCCGGGCTCTATCTGTGCGGGTCGGGCGCGCATCCGGGTGGCGGCGTGACCGGGCTGCCGGGACGCAACTGCGCGCGGGAGATGGTGCGCGACTTCCGGGCGGGGCGTCTCAAGTAAAGCAAGGTTTGTCGCCAAGACGCCAAGGATCTCGATACCCCCTTGAGGGGTACGCCAAGAAGATCGAATTTAAATTAGCCGCAGAGACGTAGAGGACGCAGAGAAACCACACATGGGAAAACCGAAGCCACTCGGTTGTCCGTCTTGAATCCTCTACGCTCTCTGCGTCTTTGCGGCTAATTAAATTTTTGCC
>CAZXNF010000387.1:0-4099 GCA_964641785.1 uncultured Streptomycetaceae bacterium
AGCCGAACCTCATCACGGTGGACATCGGCGGCACCAGTTGCGACATCGCGCTGATCACCGGCGGCACGCCGCTAATCCGCGCCGACGGCATCATCGACCGCTATCCCGTGCGCGTGCCGATGGTGGACGTGAATGCGATCGGCGCGGGCGGCGGCTCGATCGCGTGGCTGGATGGCTCCGGCCTGCTGCGCGTCGGCCCGCACTCAGCCGGCTCCGAGCCCGGCCCCGCCTGCTACGGCCGCGGCGCCACCGATCCGACGGTCACCGATGCTTCCGTGGTGCTGGGGTATCTGAATCCCGCGTTCTTCGCGGGCGGCGCGCTGAAACTCGATCCGCAGAAAGCCTTCGACGCCATCCGCACCAGGATCGCGGAGCCGATGAAGATGAGCGTGGAGGAAGCGGCGCTGGGCATCCACCGCGTCGTCAACGCGCAGATGGCCGAAGGCATCCGCCTCACGTCCATCAACCGCGGCGTGGACCCGCGCGAATACGCGCTGGTGGGCCTCGGCGGCGCGGGCCCGCTGCACGCGGCGGCGCTGGCGCAGGAGCTCTACATCTCGCGCGTGCTGATTCCCAGCCGGCCCGGCGTGCTGTCCGCCATCGGCCTGCTCGCCGCGCCCATCGAGCACGAGGCCTTCCTCGCCTACCCGCAACGCTTCGAGGAGGTCAAACCCGCCGCCATCCTTGCGCAACTGCGGGCGCTGGATGCGCGCTGCACCGAACTGATGACGCTCGACCGGGTCGCACCGGACGCCGTGCGGATCGCCTACTCCGCCGACGTCTGCTTCGTCGGCCAGTCGTATTACCTGGAAGTGCCAGTGGACCCGACGCAGCCGGACACCATGCTCGCCACCCTCTACGACGGCTTCCTGGCCGCGCACGAACGCATCTACGGCCACGCGACGCGCGCGCCGGCGCGTATCGTCAACCTGCGCTCGGTGCACCGCGCCGGCGGCGGCCTGACCATCAACGAACCCCCGCCGCCCGCGGGCAGCACCGCCACCCCCAAGGCCACGCGCAAGGTACTGCTAGCGGAAGACCGCACGCCGGTCACCGCCAGCGTGTACGACCGCGATGCGCTGCCGGTAGGCGTCGCGATCCCCGGCCCGGCGATCATCGAACAGACCGACACCACGACGCTGGTGCCCGCCGGCTGGACGGCGAAACGACTGGCGAGCGGTGATATGCTGATGACGGTCGATGTTTAGTCTTTCGTCATTCCCGCGCAGGCGGGAATCCATGGAGAACCGGGCATACGATGATCGTCGACGCCCTTGTGGTCATGCTTGCCAACATTGTTACGGTTACTCCGGACGGCACCTTGATCGACTGACTCGATCGATAGAGGGTACCCCCCAAGTCCCGGCGTTTCCTCTCACGACTGATCCATTTCTCACTGGATTCCCGCCTTCGCGGGAATGACGGCAAACACATGAACCATCCCGCCCCGCCACCCAGCCTCGCCCTCGACCCCGTCCTCATCGAGGTGATGCGCTACAAGCTCGAAAGCATCACCGAGGAGATGCAGTCGAGCCTGATCCGCGGCTCCTTCTCGCCCATCGTCAAGGAAGCGAACGACGCCTCCTGTTGCCTGTTCACCCCGGACGGCACCACCATCGCGCAGGCGCGCGCGAACCCGAGCCACCTTGGCTCGCTGATCTACTCCGTGGCAGCAATCCTCAAGCACTACCCGGTCACCGACATGCGGGACGGGGACATCTACCTCTTCAACGATCCCTATCTCGGCGGCACGCATATCCCCGACATCGCGGTGGTCATTCCGGTGATCGGCGACGGCAAGGTCGTAGCGCTCACCGCCAGCATCGCGCACCACATCGACCTCGGCGGCACGATCCCCGGCTCGTCGGCCGCGAACGCCACCGACATCTTCCATGAAGGCCTGCGCATCCCGCCAATCCGGCTGGCGCGCGAAGGCGTGATCGACGACGGCCTGCTGCGGCTGATCCGCCAGAACACCCGCATGGCGGACAGCGTGACCGGCGACCTCAACGCCCAGATCGCCGCCGGCAAGATCGCCGCGCGCCGCATCGGGGAACTGGGCGCGCGCTATGGCCACGCGCTGGTGAGCCGCCTGTGCAACGAGCTGATCGACCGCTCCGAGCGCATGACGCGCGATGCATTGCGCCGCCTGCCGCAAGGCACCTTCACCTACACGGACATGCTGGACAATGACGGCGTGGATCTCGACCAGCGCGTCATCATCAAGGTTGCCGTCACCATCAAGGACGGCGAGGTCGAGTTCGATTTCGCCGGCACCAGCGCGCAGGTGAAAGGCCCGATCAACATCGTGCCCTCGGGCGTGTATTCCTCCGCCTGCTACGGCGTGCGCGCCATCACCGATCCGAGCATCCCCACCAACGGCGGCTGCTTCCGCCCGGTGAAGATCAAGCTGCCGGAAGGCTCGCTGGTCAATCCGCGCGATGGGGCCCCGGTCAACGGCCGCACGCATCCGATGAAACGCATCGCCTCCTGCATCGTCGGTGCGCTGGCGCAGGCCCTGCCGGAGCGTTTCTCCGCACCCGCCGCCGCCTCGCTGCTGGTGCTGACCTTCGGCGGGCACTGGCCGAACGGCCGCGCCTTCGTCGTCACCGACCTCATCAACGGCGCGAGCGGCGCCGCGGCGGGCCAGGACGGTGTGGACTGCATCGCCACCGACATGACCAATGGCATGGCGATGACCGAGGAAGCGCTGGAACTGGAGGCACCCATCCGGCTGCTGCGCAGCGAACTGCGCGCGGACAACGGCGGCGCGGGTGAATTCCGCGGTGGCGTCGGCATCCTGCGCGAATACGAAATCCTGCACGGCCCGGTGAAGTTCTCGCACCGCGGCGAGCGGCACTACTCGCAGGCGCAGGGCCTGCTGGGCGGCGGGCCCGGCGGCAAAGCCTATTCCGAGATCCGCCGCGCGAACGGCACGGTCGAGGAAATCCGTTCCAAGATCGTCACCACGTTGAATAAAGGCGACCGCGTGCTGATCCAGACGCCGGGGGGCGGCGGGTATGGCGCGCCCGCAGCGCGCGATCCCGCCCGCGTCACCGCCGACATCGCCAGCGGCAAACTGTCCTCTCCCGCCGCGCGCGCACATTACGGGCGCGCCGCGTAGCTCGGGCCGGCCCTGCGGCGGGCGCACCGCCGCCGCGTGATAAAATCCTTTCCTTTACACGGTCGTCCGCATGGCGCTCTCCGCTCTCACCGCGCTCTCCCCTCTCGACGGCCGTTACGCATCCAAGGTCGATGCGCTGCGCCCCCACTTCAGCGAACTCGGGCTGATCCGCAACCGCATCAAGGTCGAGGTCGAATGGCTGAAGGCGCTCGCCGCCGAATCCGCCATCAAGGAAGTGCCGGCCTTTTCCGCGGCCACCATCAAGGCGCTGGACGCCGTCGCGAGTGGCTTCTCGGAAGCCGACGGCAATGCCGTGAAGACGATCGAGGCGCGCACTAACCACGACGTCAAGGCCATCGAGTACTTCCTGAAGGACAAGCTCGGCGCCAACGCCGAAGTCGCGAAGGTGGCCGGGTTTATCCACTTCGCGTGCACCTCGGAAGACATCAATAACCTGTGCCACGCGCTGATGCTGAAGGCCGCGCGCGACACGGTGATGCTGCTCGCGCTCGACGGCATCATCGCCACCCTTGCCGACCTCGCGCACGCGCATGCCGACAAGTCCATGCTGTCGCACACACACGGGCAGCCGGCGAGCCCGACCACACTGGGCAAGGAGATCGCCAACGTCGTGCACCGCCTGCGCCGCGCCCGCGCGCGCATCGCCGCCGTCGCGCTGTCCGGCAAGGCCAACGGCGCCGTGGGCAACTACAATGCTCATCTGGCGGCCTACCCGGACGTCGACTGGGAAGGCTTTGCCCGCCGCTTCGTGGAAGGCCTGGGGCTGGAGTTCAACCCATACACCATCCAGATCGAGCCGCACGACGCCATGGCGGAGCTGTTCGACGCCTACGCGCGCGCCAACACCATCCTGCTCGACCTCGACCGCGACATCTGGGGCTACATCTCGCTGGGTTATTTCACGCAGAAGACCAAGGCGGGCGAGATCGGCTCCTCGACCATGCCGCACAAGGT
>CAZXNF010000388.1:0-3313 GCA_964641785.1 uncultured Streptomycetaceae bacterium
GGCCCGGCGATACAGTCGTGCAGGGGGAAAAAGGTGGTTTGAATTTCCTATACACCGGCTCTCTTCACTCGTAAAAAGATCGTTTTATCCTCAAAATCTACCCACTCGACTTCCTGAAGACCCTAAAAATTATATAAAACAAAAAGTTAAGATAACGCTTCTATTTTTCAGGGTGCCGTTGTTTATTGCGAATACGACAACGGTATGATGAGGACTCTGAATTCAATAATAAAGAGGAGCAACCTGATCATGATGTCCCGAGTGTATTCCACGCTGAAGCCGGTACTGTTTTTACTTCTGTGTCTGCAGGGTTTTGGCGTTTACGCGGCGCAGGGCCCGGCGGTCAAACAACCGCAGGTCGATACGCCCAAGCGGGTGCTGTTCGTCGGCAACAGCTATCTTTATTACAACGACAGTCTGCACAATCATGTGCGTCGCATGGTCATTGCCAATGATCCGTCTCTGGAAAAGGCCATGCAGTACAAATCCGCGACGATTGGTGGCGCGTCACTCGCGCATCACAATATCGAATACCTGACAGAACCCGGACGCATTGGCATCAAGGAGCCGTTCGAACTGGTGATTCTGCAGGGCGGCAGCTTTGCCCCGTTGTCGGACAAACGACGTGCCGAATTCCGCGAGAAGGTCAAGGAGTACAGCAAGATCATCGCCGACCGTGGCGGCAAGACCGCGCTTTACATGACCCATGTCTACGTCAAGCCGCACAAGCAGGCCAAGCCGGAGAACATGCGCCTGACCGAGGAGCTTTATGTATCTGCAGGCAATGAAGTCGGCGCGCTGGTGATCCCGGTGGGCCTTGCCTTCGAAGAAGCCTTCCGTCGCAAGCCCGACATACAGTTGCACAAGGATTACGATGGCAGCCATCCCAATCTGAGCGGCACTTATCTGGCTGCTTGCGTGGTGTATGCCAGCCTTTATGGCAAATCACCTGTCGGCAATACATATGATTACTATGGCAACGTGGACAAGGAAACGGCCGCATTTCTGCAGAAGGTTGCGGAAGACACGGTGAAGAAATTCTACGGACGGTAACAAGCTAGGGTGAGCAGCGTGATTTGTTGATTTCCAATTTTTTTTGTCTCAATGAGGAGAAATCCAGGGACATCATTTCATAACTCAAGGAAATGGGTCATTACTCCGAATCCAATATCGAGAAGCTCAAAGCGGCATGGCTGCTGCTGGACGGGGAGTTGAAGCAGAAAAATCTGGCAAAGAAATTTGAAGATTTTATCTCCAGGAAAAACAAGCTTCATGACGCCGTCGCGGCCGTGATCGATGATTGCGAGGTGATATGTGCCGGCATGGAAAGTGACCTTGCCCCTGAATTCCGTAGTTCTTAGCCGATCCATTATGCGACCTTTGTTGCCGCCGCCCTCAAACTGATCACTTTCCCCGCAATGCGCCGATCCAGAATTGACCAGCATATCGGTTCGCGGAAGGCCGCCAGTCCTGGCTTAGCAGTCCGTTGTTCTGGTCAGCTTTCAACCGGCACTGGTGGTCAATTCGAGATCGGTGCCAACACAGGGGTCTATCGAGATCTATTTTGGTCTGCCGTGGAATATCCGCGCAGCCGCTCAAAAGTACTTGATCAACTGCACCCAGAGGCGTGCGCCTTTGTCCGTGTCGGAGGTGGCGCGCGCGTTGCCGAGCTTGGCGGCGATCACCCCGCGCAGCGCGAAATCGCCCTGCTGGACCCAGTTCAGGCCGAAGCCCGCCGCGCTCAGGCTGCGGTGGTTACTCTGCCCCGCGACGAACGGGTTCTCGTTGACGGTGACGGCACCCGTGTCGACGAACACCAGCGGCTGGAAGGTGCCGGGAAAACCGTCGACGCTCACGTTGTAGCGCAGCTCGGCGCTGAACAGGTAGCCGCTGTCGCCGGGCGCCTCGCCCTGCGGGTAGGCGCGCACGCCGTAGGCGCCGCCGAGGACCAGCTTCTCGGATGAATCCAGGTTTTTGCTGGCGAACTGCCCCTGATACTGCAGTTGCAGGGACACGCGCTCGGAGATCTGCTGCAGGCGGCTCGCGCTCAGGTTCAACTTGCTGAAACCGCCGCTGCTGCGCGCGGTCGCATCGTCGATCGCCTTCGCAGCCGGCGACTTGATGTTCAGGTCGCCGAATCCCAGTCCGAGCGAAAACGAGTTGATGCCGCCGCCTGCCAGGCCGTCGCGCGAATTCCCGTTTAGGGTAAAAGTCGTCAGGCCGCTCGACTTGTCGGTCACGGTGGCGGTGGTATCGATCCGGTCTTGGAGAGTCTTTGCCTCGTAGCTCAGGCGCGCGTACAGCACCAGGCCCGGGCCGGCGTAGAGCGGACGCGCGACGAATCCGCGCCATGTTTCGGCGGTGCCGTTCGCTTCGAGCGGTGTGAACGCGCTCCCGAGCCGGTAGTGTGAAAAGGTGTAGTCGGTGCCGGCGCGCCATCCGTCCGGGCCGAGCGGCAATTGATACGACGCGTAGAGCAGGTCGAGCCCCGGGTCCCCGAAGGTGGCGCGCAGTGAGAAGAGGTCGCCCAGACCCAACGGACTGTTCAAGTTCACCTGGGCCGAGTAGCGGTTGCCGCCGGTGTAGCGGTTACCGTGGTTGTCGAATTCGATGCTACCTGATGCAAACGGGCCAGGATCGACTTTCAGTAGAAGCTCGGTCTCGCCGAGCTCGCGCCCCGGCTTCAATTCGGCCGGCTGCAGCGGGCCGACGCCGGCGAACTGCTGGATGGTGCGCAGCCTGAGTTCGATCTCTTCGTCCCTGACGATGGTTCCCTGCAGCGCCTGGAGCGGCGCGGCAACGACCTGGTCGCGCACGCGGGAGCGATTCTCCACCGCGATGCGCGAGAGGCGCCCCTCGAGTACGGCGATCTGCACGACGCCGTCCTTGATCTCCTGCGCAGGCAGGTAGGCGCGCGCGACGACGTAACCGTTTTCCCGGTAATGCTTCGAGATGCGCGTCGCCGCCTGCTCGAGGGCGGCGAGGTCGACTTCCTTGCCGATCAGTTGCCGGTTCAGTTCGAGCAGTTCGGCTTCGCTGTAGACGGTCTGCCCCGTGATCCGCAGGGCTTGCAGTACAAAGCGCGTGTCCGATGGCGACGTGCGCGGCAGCCTGAGCGGTTCATCGAATTGCAGCTTCGGCGGCGGAGTGACCTCTGGCACCAGCGGACGCTGCTGCTCCTGGCGCAGGATCGAGCCGGCGTCGGGCGCGATCTGGCCCCAGGCGGGGGGTGCGGATAGTGCGGACAAGGCGGCGAGGGAGAATCCGGCTATGGCTGCACGAGTCAGCGGCCTTTCCCGGGGGCACTTCCAAG
>CAZXNF010000388.1:3323-4096 GCA_964641785.1 uncultured Streptomycetaceae bacterium
CCCCTACGACTGTTTGATAGCGTACGGAATGGCACGCCGTCATTTTCCCCGCACGGCGTGCCGCCTTCATCGTTGCGCGGCGATCGGTGTTCTGGCGGCGTTTGCCTGGCGGGCGAAACGCAGGTCGTCGGCGAGCAGGCCCACGGGCAGCCGCACGCCGCCAGCGGTCACCACCAGGCCCACCACCAGGCCGCCCGCCTGCGCGACCACCACGAGCGGTGTTTCCATCCGCGTCGCCTCCTCGTAGCCCGCTCCGGGCACGACAACTGGCAGCACCGGCAGGACGACGGGTGTGCCGACGACCAGCGTGCCATCAATGAAGGCGACGCTGTAGTTGGTGCTCGTCAGGCCCGAGGGCGTGATCAGGTAGCTGCCGGCGGGCGAGGCGGTGACCGCGGGGGTGCTGAAGCCAAGCACGCCGGCGAGGTTCACGAAGTCTTCGCCGAACGCAAAGCCGCTGCCGCTCGCGGTCAGCGGCGGATTGACCTGCCCCTGCAGCCTGCTCTTGTCGTCGGCGATGATCGATAGCGGCTGCGGCGTCACATCCAGCGTGCCCGTTGACGCCGCGGCGAGGGCATAGCCCGTGGTCGCCGTCAGGGGCGCGATGTTCACGTTAATCGGGTAGGGGCCGCCGGCCACGTGCGCCGTGGCGGCTGAGCCCGTGGAGGAGACGACAGGCGTTCCGGTGACGATGTTTGCTGCCGTGTCCTGCGTGAAGGCGTTGCCGTGGGTGGCCGCATTGACAAGTCCGGCCGCCGTGTATGCGTTCGCCA
>CAZXNF010000389.1:0-4080 GCA_964641785.1 uncultured Streptomycetaceae bacterium
GCTTTCTGCTGGAAGGCTCGGAGACGGTGTGGCAGGACGGTCCGCTGACCCGCGCGGTCAAGGCCGGCGCGATCTGCTACCTCGACGAGATCGTCGAGGCGCGCACCGACTCCACCGTGGTGATCCACTCGCTGACCGACCACCGGCGCAAGCTGACCATCGAGAAGAAGGGCCAGGAGATCGAAGCGCATGAGGACTTCATGCTCGTCATTTCCTACAACCCCGGCTATCAGACGGTGCTGAAGGACCTGAAGCCTTCGACCAAGCAGCGCTTCATCGGCATCAACTTCGACTTCCCGGCGGAAGACGTCGAGCGCAAGATCCTCGTCAATGAAGTGCCGGGCCTGAGTGCCGAGGTCGCCGCGAAACTGGTGGCCGCCGGCCGCAAGGCGCGGCTGCTGAAGGACCACGGGCTGGAAGAGGCGACGTCCACCCGCGCGCTCGTCTACGCCGCCAACATGATGACGGCGGGCCTCGATCCGGTGAACGCCTGCCTGGTCTCGATGGTGAATCCGATCACCGACGACGTCGATCTCTCCGCCGCCCTGGCCGAGATCGTCCGCGCGCACTTCGGAGAGTGAAGCCGCATTTCTTGCGCGCTCCGGGCGCGGGCCGTGCCGAGGCCCGGCATGCTCGCTGCGGCGGCAGGACTGCATAACCCGTCATGACCGACGCGTCGCCCGCCCTCAGTCCCGCACTGCGCGGCGCGCTTGACCGCCTGTCGCGCGCGAGCTTCGTTACGCACCGCGAAGCGCTGCCGGTGCTGCCGGCCATTCTGCGGCACGGCGAGACGGTCGCACTGGCCTGGATGGACGCCGCGCAAAAGCTGTGCGAACTGGACCGCGAAGCGGGCAAGGCCTTCGTTCGCGGCAGCGCCGACGCCGAGTCGACCGCCGAATGCGTGTTGCCGTGGGTCGAGCAGGCGCTGGCCTTCCTGAAGGTGCCGGCCGCAATCGCGGCGCTCGAGGGCTACATGGCCAACCTGCCGCGCGCGTTCGGCACGCTGGGCCACGCCGGCGAGCGGCGCTGGGCCGAGATCGGGCTGCTCTGGTGCGCACGTCACCCGGAGAGCGGCAGCCGCTACTTCGAGACGCCGGTCGCTGATCTGGCCTACCGGCACGGCATCACCGGCATCGAGCAATTGTTCACGCCGATCGAGGAACTGTTTGAGACGCGGAAGCTCCTGCCCGCCACCTATCTCGCGGGCGCGATCCGCGTGCGCAACCTGCTCGGCGCGCAGGCGGTGCTGCCGTGGGGCGCGCGCGGGGCGGACATCCTGCAGGCGGGCCGCGCGCGCGGCGAGGCCTACTTCCGGCTGGAGAGCGAGGAAAGCCTGCAACTGCTGCTCGACCAGTTGC
This sequence comes from uncultured Streptomycetaceae bacterium, assembly GCA_964641785.1. Lineage (GTDB taxonomy): Bacteria > Pseudomonadota > Gammaproteobacteria > Burkholderiales > SG8-41 > CAZXNF01. The sequence continues at coordinate 1,359 of CAZXNF010000389.1, forward strand.
CGGGCTTCCGTCTCGCGGAGCGCAGCCGGCTGCTCACGCTGATCGCGGAACTGTGGTTCGAGTCGGCGATCGAGATCAAGGAAAGCGCGTGGTCGCCAAAGAAGGGTCGGCCTTTCGTGGAAACCGACGGGCGCACGCTGCTGGTGCCCGCGGTGATGCGGGACGCCGACGAGGCGATCGTCGCCGTGCTGCACACCATGGGCCACCTGCGCTTCGGCACCTACGACCAGCAGGCGCTGGCCGCGTTGTTCGCGGAAGCCGGTAGCCAGTTGCCGCCCGCCGGACCGATTTCGCTGGCGCCGCTGCTCACGCGCTTCGCCGACGGCGCGTGGCGCTTCCAGGTGCTGTTCGATCTCTGCGAAGACTTGCGGGTGGATACACGGGTGCAGCAGCTCGTGCCCAACCACCTCTCGCGCATGACGCGGCTGGCGGAACTGCACCAGGCCAGCGGTTTCCCGCCGTACTACGCCTTCGCGCTGGCGTCGGTGCGCGGCGCCCGCGGCGCGGGCCCGCTGGACCCGCGGCTGGCGCCGTTGCTCGCAGCCAGCGCCGGCATCGGCGATGCCTGGCGCATCGCGGTGGATTTATACGCGAGCGAGGAATTCCCGCCCATCGCGGAAGCGGAGCTGTTCCATGCGTCCTACCTGCCCGGCCGCGCGCCCAACATCGGCCGGCCGGTACACGCGACGCAGCAGCAACAGACCGACCAGCAGCCGACGCAACCCGGCGAGACCGACCAGCAGGCGGAGCCGGAGCAGGGTGACGAACAGGGCGACGCGCCCGAAGACGCGCAGGGCGGCGGCGAGCAGAGCGGCGAGCAGAAGATGGAGTCCGCCGGCGAAGGCAGCGGCACCGGCGCGCGCATGCAGGAGTCTCAGGGCAAGTCGCAGAGCAAGAGCGGCGACGCCGGACCGGACAAGGGCGTGCCCTACCCGGAGTGGGACTACCGCGAGAACCGCTACAAGCGGAACTGGTCGTGGGTGCAGGAAAAGCCTCTGCAGGAGTCCAACCTTGCTGAGGCGACCCGCCTGGAGAAGCAGCACGCCGCGGCGTTGAAGCGCCTGAAGAAGGCGATCCAGGCGCAGAAGCCGACGCGGCTGGCGCCGCAGCTGCGGCAGTTCGACGGTGACGACATCGATCTAAACGCGGTGGTCACGTTTGTGACGGAGCGTGCGGCGGGGCATTCCCCCGAGGCGTGGATCTATCGCCGGCGCGAAGTGCGCCAGCGCGACGTGGCCGTGACGCTGCTGGCCGACATGTCCACGTCCATCATGCAGCATCTGCCGGAAGGCGGCGGGCGGCTGGTGGACCGCGTGCGCGCGGGCGTGCTGCTGTTCGCGGAGAGCATGGAGCAGGTGGGCGATGCCTATTCGATCGCCGGTTTCTGCTCGAAATACCGCGACAACGTCAGCTACTACATGATCAAGGACTTCGAGGATCCGTACACCGAGGACGTGAAAAGCGTCATCGGCGGCATCTCCGGGCGGTTGGCTACGCGCATGGGCGCGGCAATCCGCCACGCGACGGCGCGTTTCTCCGGCGTGCAGGCCACGCGGCGGCTATTGTTGATTCTTTCGGATGGCCGGCCCGAGGACTACGACGACGGCGGCGACCGGCGCTACCTGCACGAAGACACGCGCATGGCGGTGAAGGAGGCGGTGAACCAGGGCGTGCACGCGTTCTGCATCACCGTGGACACGATGGCGAACCAGTATCTGCCGCAGATCTTCGGGCCGGGGCATTACCTGGTGCTGGACCACATCAATTCGCTGCCGAACAAGTTGCCGGAGATTTATCTGCGGCTCAGGCGCTAGAGCGTTTTTGCCGCCAAGGCGCCAAGGGCGCCAAGAAGGGCGGATGCCGTTCAGCAGCATCTGGCTGTGTTGCGAGGGGCTACGGATCAAAAGAAGCCTCTGCGGATAATCAGCATCGCTTTATGCTCGCGACTTCGCCCTGTATTTCAAGAGACCCGCTACGAGGAATGCGGTTCCAATTACCCCATACAAGACGACGTCTCCAATCGGCCCGAAAGCGTTGAAGAATAGTCTGTGCAGCCAAGACCATGGGCCAGTCTGAGAGGATGTCGATGGAGAAACGAGCCCATTCCGCCCAGCACGTAAAAGATGATGGCCAACCCTGTCCAGGCTCGCGCGATATCTCGCGCAGAAGGCTTATAGCCCCAGTTATCGGGTTGTCCCCGCCAAAGGTGCAGCCTATGGTCTACCGACTGGTATGTCGAAACGGACTGATCGCGTCGGACCGCGCATTGCGCAAGACGCACGTCGGCCGCACTCTGCATTCGGAAGACGAGGCGCTTACCGTGTTCAGGGACGATACCCTGGCCGCGGACGACAAGGCCTTTTTCCTGAAGGTGCGTGATGTCGTCGAGGCGGCAGTCTCCGAAGCGACGTTCCGTCATGTGGCGCAGAAGATGCAGAAGACGCTCGACATCAAAATATCGGGCGATCCTGTCAAGGCCGTCGAGGTGCTCGCTAACCGCTACATGCTCAACGAGTCTGAACGTGCCGGCGTGTTGCGTCACCTCATTGTCGAAGGCGATCTGTCCGCCTATGGTCTGGTCAACGCGGTTACGCACTACTCGCATGACGTCGAGGACTACGACCGGGCGACGGAGTTCGAAGCGCTGGGCGGAAAGTTGATTGAATTGCCTTCCAGCGAGTGGAAAGAACTTGCGGAAGCAGCCTGATCACCTCGGCCGGGT
>CAZXNF010000390.1:0-4014 GCA_964641785.1 uncultured Streptomycetaceae bacterium
TCGCGGTGCAGTACCTGGTCCTCGCGCACGCGCACCGGCATCCCGCGCTCACCGGCAACGTGGGCAACCTCGCGCTGCTGAAGCTCGCCGCGACGCTGCGGCTGCTGCCGATGGAGGTCGCCGGCGCCGCGCACGATGCCTATCGCGAATTCCGGCGGCGGCAGCATGCGCTGCGCCTGCAGGGCGGCGAGTACGCGCGGGTGGAAAAGCCGGCGGCCGCCGCGCACGTGGCGGCGGTAGAGCGCCTCTGGCGGGAAGTCTTCGGGAATTCCGCGCGCTAGCGCGGACGCGCCAGCGGCGAAGTCAGCCGCGAAGTCAGCCAATACCCCTCGAGCTGGCGCTGGCTTTTCATGACGAGTGAAATCGGCGGCTCGAAGGCGTAGCGGTTCTTCAGCCGGCGCCACGTCGTCGCGTCCACCAGAATGCCGCCTTCGACGGCTTCGATGGACAGCCGGTTCGCCACGTTCACCGTCTGCCCCCACAGGTCGTAGATGAACTTCTTGACGCCGATGACGCCGGCCACGACCGGACCGGACGCGATGCCGGCGTGGATGCCGATGGCGCGGCCGTCCGGCATGCGGAAGCGGGCGATGCCTGCGCGCATCTCCAGCGCCATGTCGGCGACCGCCTCGGTGTAGGTCGCGCCGCTCTCCAGGATGCCACCGGCCGCCATGTAGGCGTCGCCCACCGTCTTGATCTTTTCCAGCCCGTGCCGCTCCGCCAGTTCGTCGAACCACGAAAAGATGCGGTTGAGCAACGCCACCATCTCCTTGGGCGGCAGTTCCTCGGACATGCGGGTGAAGCCGATGAGGTCGGCGAACATGACCGTCACGTCGGCGTAGCCGTCGGCAATGACCGCCGGATCATCCTTCAGGCGCTGCGCGATCGGCGCGGGCAGCACGTTCAGCAGCAGACGCTCCGAGCGTCCCTGCTCCTGCGCGAGCAGCTCGTGCTGCTGCTCGAGGGCGGTGCGCAGTCGCTGCTTCTCGCGCACGAAGAACACCACCAGCAGGTACAGGATGGCGGACATCGCCACGAAGTTCAGCACGAAAAATACCGCGATGGTCTGCAGCGGCAGGTTCACCGTCTTGTCGCCGTAGCCCAGGTAGTAATCGAAAACCCCCGACAGCGCGGTCAACACCACGTAGGCGACAAACCATGGGACCGACTGGCGCGACCCCTGGAACAGCATCACGCCCAGCGGCGCGAGCAGCGCCCACAGCATCACGCCGGAGGACGTTACGAAGCTGCCGATCGACCATTGCATGATGAAAGGCACGAACAGGAACAGCAGCACCTGCACTGAGCGGAAGAGGACGAAGTTGCGCTTCCACAGGTAGAAGCCCAACGAAGCGGCCGACACCGCGAGGTAGACCAGCGGAACGGTGGCGGAGAAGCGGATGCCCATGGCCCAGTAGATCGCGAGCCACAGCGTGGCCGCGAAGCCCATCAGGCCGCTGGCAAAGATGACCAGCGTCTTGGCGAGCTTGTCGTCGTCGGTGTCGGTGTCGGCGATGACGCGCGAGGCGAGGTTGCCGAGCAGGCCGGTAACGGTAAAGGGCACGGAAGGGGCCGGTCGCGTGGGGTGCGGAGTCTTGCACCAAACCCGCGCAGGGTCAAGAAATCGTGCCCACAGAACCCGGGATTTCCCTGCGCGATCCGCAACTTACCCGGGCTGCGCTAGAATAGCGCTCGCCCCGGCACCACCGAGCGCGCAGGTTCCGCGTGTTCCGCTCCGCTGCATTTTCGTTTACGCAACCGTTCAAGAGGTGTCTCCCGTGTCTTCCCCCGCAATGCCCTCGATGGCCGACCGTGACGGCTTCATCTGGTACGACGGCAAACTGGTGCCGTGGCGCGACGCCACCACCCACGTGCTCACCCATTCGCTCCACTACGGCTTGGCCGTGTTTGAAGGCGTCCGCGCGTACAAGACCGTCCACGGCACCGCGATCTTCCGGCTGAAGGAGCACACGGAACGCCTGTTCAATTCGGCACACATCTACATGATGAAGTTGCCGTACAGCCGCGAGCAACTGATGGAAGCGCAGAAGGAAGTCGTGCGTGCGAACAATCTGGAGTCCTGCTACCTCCGCCCGATCGCCTTTTACGGCTCCGAGCGCATGGGCGTGTCGCCCAAGGGTGTCAGCGTGCACGTCGCCGTGGCCGCCTGGCCGTGGGGCGCCTACCTCGGCGAGGAGGCGCTGGAAAAAGGCATCCGCGTGAAGACCTCCTCGTTCGCTCGCCATCACGTGAACGTGTCGATGTGCCGCGCCAAGTACTCCGGCACCTACGCGAATTCCATCCTCGCCAATCTGGAAGCGACCGACCACGGCTACGACGAAGGGCTGCTGCTCGATGTGGACGGCTTCGTGGCCGAGGGCGCCGGCGAAAACCTGTTCATGATCAAGAACGGCAAGCTGTACGAGCCGGAACTCAGCAGCGCACTGATCGGCATCACGCGCGATTCGATCATCACGCTGGCCGCCGAGATGGGTCTCTCTGTGACGGCCAAGCGCATCACCCGCGACGACCTCTACATCGCCGACGAAGCCTTCTTCACCGGCACCGCCGCGGAAGTCACGCCGATCCGGGAACTCGACGGCCGCGCGATCGGCAGCGGCAAGGCCGGGCCGATCACCGCAAAGCTGCAGAAAGCCTTCTTCGACCTCGTCAACGGCAAGAACGAGAAGCACCGCGACTGGCTCACCCAGGTCGCCGCGTAAACGACCCCGCCATGAGCGAGCAAACCGACAACACGTCGCGCCACCTCGAAGTGACGTCGGCCGACCTGCCGCTGCACTGCCCGACGCCGGCGATGCGGCTGTGGAACGCCCATCCCCGCGTGTTCCTGCCGATCGAGAAGACCGGTGAAGTGCTGTGTCCCTACTGCGGCACGAAGTACACCCTCAAGGGCGGCGCGGTGGCGGGCGGCCACTAGCCGCACGCCCCTGATGAGTGATGAGTGATGAGTGATGAGTTGAAAAGCTACGGCCGACTCGCTCGACACTCAGCACTCATCACTTAGCACTCACCACTAGGCCACACCGTGGCCCGTATCCTCATCGTCGCCCCCAGCTGGGTCGGCGACGCCGTCCTGACCCAGCCGCTGCTCGCGCGGCTCAAACAGCACGACCCGCACGCCGTCATCGACATCCTTGCGCCAGCGTGGACGCTGCCGGCGTTCGGCCGCATGCCGGAAGTCGCTGATACGCTGGCCAACCCTTTCGGCCACGGCGTACTCAAGCTCAGCGCGCGGCGCACGCTGGCGCTGCAACTACGGGAACGGCAGTACGTGCAGGCGATCATCCTGCCGAACTCCCTCAAGTCCGCGCTGATCCCGCTGCTTGCCGGCATCCCGCAGCGCACCGGCTACATCGGCGAGGCGCGCTGGGGCCTGCTGAACGACGCCCGCAGGCTCGACACAAAAGCCCTGCCGCTGATGGTCGAGCGTTTCGCCGCGCTGGCCGAGCCGCGCGGCGCCGGGCCTCACCGTCAACCTTTGCGGCCGCACCGACCTCGCGCAGGCCATCGACGTCATCGCCTCGGCGTCGCTCGCGGTAACCAACGATTCCGGCCTCATGCACATCGCGGCCGCCTGCGACGTGCCGCTGGTCGCGGTGTTCGGCTCCAGCAGCCCGCGCTTCACACCCCCGCTGTCGTCCCGCGCGCGCGTCGCGCAACTCCCCCTGCCGTGCAGTCCCTGTTTCGAGCGGGTGTGCCCGCTGGGACACATGGACTGCCTCAACAAACTTATGCCCGAGCAGGTGCTGGCGGAAATTTCAGCCCTGTCTAAAGGCAGAATGAGCCGCAGAGACGCAGAGGACGCAGAGAAAGCCGACTAAAAGAGAACCGTCGCATCTGGGTTTTCCTTTTGTCTCCTCTGCGCTCTCTGCGTCTTTGCGGCTAATTTTGTTTTTTGTCGTTCTTGGCCTCCTGGCGGCCAACCGTTTTAGAATCCAGCCCTCATGCAGCGCCCCCTCTTCACTTCTCCGCAGGACGCCGAAGCGGCCTTCT
>CAZXNF010000391.1:0-4013 GCA_964641785.1 uncultured Streptomycetaceae bacterium
AGTTGCACGCGCGCAGTTCACGGCGATGGCGACGAGCGCGCGCGTGCAACTGGAGGCCCTGTACCGCCTGGACCTGACCGCGGACGAGATGCGCAGTCGCAAGGCGGCGATCCTGGCAGGACTGCAGCAGGATTACGCCGCGCTCAAGGCCGGCTGGGGCGCGGGCCTCAACTACGCCCGGTTGGATGCATTCTTTGCCGCACCCAACAACGCGACGCTCGCATCGGTGGGGGCGTACACGGCACTGGTGCCCGCATTCGCGCAGGCCTTTGCGCGCAGCGGCGGCGATTTCGCCCGCTTCTACGCGGAAGTGGAGCGCGTGGCGGCACTGTTGCCCGCAGCACGCGAGGCTGCATTGAGGGAAGGGGCGCCGCCGTTATAATCGTCCTGCTTCGCCATCCAACGTTTTCCGCCAGGAGCTGATCAATGAAACTCACCAGCACGAGCTTCAAGCCCAATGCCGCCATTCCCGCCGAGTTTGCGTTCTGTGCGCCGGATGCGAAGACGCACTGCACGCTGGGGCCGAACCAGAGCCCGCAGTTCGCCTGGAGCGACGTGCCGCCCGGCACCCAATCCTTCGCGCTGATCTGCCACGATTACGACGTGCCGAGCAAGGCCGACGACGTCAACCAGGAGGGCCGCGAGATTCCCTCGACGCTGCCGCGCGTGGACTTCTACCATTGGACGATGGTGGATCTCCCGGCGTCCGTGACGGAACTCAAGGCCGGGGAGTTTTCCGGCGGTGTCACCGCGCGCGGCAAGGCGGGCCCCGCCGGTCCGCAGGGCACGCGTCAGGGCGTCAACGATTACACGATGTGGTTTGCCGCGGACAAGGACATGGCGGGTGACTACTACGGCTACGACGGCCCCTGTCCGCCGTGGAACGACACTATCGTGCATCACTACGTGTTCACGCTTTACGCGCTGGATGTTGCGCGCTGCCCGGTCGATGGCGCGTTCAAGGGGCCGGACGTGCTCGCCGCGATCCGCGGGCATGTGCTGGGGCAGGCGAGCGTGACCGGGACGTATTCGCTCAATCCGCGGATCAAGGCCTGAACATGCGTGGACTCACGCTGGCCACAGCCATTGCGGATGCCAAGCTGGGCAACCTCACGCAACTGCTCGCGAAGATCCAGCCGGCCATCAAGGCGACGACTTACAGCGGCGACCGCACGGCCGGCAACGCGGCATTCGTCAATACGGTGGCGCGCAAGAACGTCGAACTGACCATGGCCAGCATCCGCAAGAACAGCCCGGTGATCGCTGAGCTGTAGAAGGCCGGTGCCGTCAAGATCGCCGGCGCGTTCTACGATCTGAAGACGGGCGCCGTGGACTTCTTCGCGTAAGCGCGGCGTCCGGGCCTGTGAGACCCGGGCACACTGCCAGCGGGCCTCAGAACCGGTACACGATGTAGTCGTCGTTCTCGTGGATGGGCACGAGCGGTATACGGTCCGCGTGCGGGTAGTGCTTGTGGATCAGCAGGTGCGTGAGGCCGATCTTGCGCGCCTGGCGGGCGGCCTCCGCCGCGGGCCAGTTCTGCAACTGAAACAGGCGCGCAAGGCTGGCGTAGCGGTTTCTGGCTTCTTCACTGAAGCCGCCGTACACCAGATTGGCGCCGAGTTGCGATGTCCGAAGATACCGGCCAGCTGGAACTGACGGTAGTCGCGCGCGTAATCGTTGGCCGGGTAGCGCACGTCATTGGTGGCGATGAGCGTGCCCTGCAGGGGTATGCGCACCAGCGCATCGGCGATGGCGCGGTTGTTCACGTACTCGTGCCCCCGCTCGGGATGCGCGGCGACGATGTAAACATGGTTGAAGAGGGAAACGAGGCCGGGCGCCGTCAGGACGACCAGCAGCGCCGCGAAGGCGGCGCGCCGGTAGCGCCGGTGAGGCCCTTCGCGCAGCAAGGCCGCAGCGAGGTAGACGGCCATGAACAGGGCGACGAGCCGGACGGCGAGGGTGAAGATCTGGTATTCGTTTTCGATTTCGAGGCGCCACACTGAAAACACCAGATAGGGCGCGGCTACGAAGAACAGCACCTTCCCGACCAGGCCCGAAGGCGCATGCCGGGTGACCGCCGCCGTGGTGGCAATCACGGCGGACAGGATCAGCAGCGTTTCGTTATCCCAGGGCATCGCCATGGCGACGAAGCCGCCGAGCTGGAAGATCGCCGTGCCGCCGTCCGCGCCGGGATTGCGGGAAAACACAAAATACAGCAGCGCTGAGAGCAGCCCGGCCCCGCAGATCTCCGCCAGCAGGTGACCGCGGTAGCGTTTCCAGAGTTCGTAGGCATAAATCAGCCCGATGCCGAGGCCGACGGGGATCAGGTACGGGATCTTGAACAGCGGCAGCGCACAGGTGAAAAAAAGCGCCGCGAGGCGCATGTTTCTCCGCTCGAATTCCAGCACGCAGCGCAGCGCGCACAGTGCGATCAGCAGGCCGGCCGCGTCCGGACCGTTGGGAAAGCGGAAATTGAAGTTTTCCTCGTGCGTCAGGAAGCGCCACCACGATGGATCTAACAGGTAATAGGAATAGAAGTACTGCCGCGAACCGAGCAGCACGAGGAACAGGCAGGCCAGGGCGGCGCCGCGCTGGCCGGTCAGGCGGCGGCAGAGGTCGTAGACAACGATGCCCGCCAGCACTTCCAGCAGCGGATGGACGACGGCGAACATCACGAAATGCGGCTTCAGCCCGGTCATCAGGCTCGCCAGGGCCGCGAAGGCCTGGAAGCCGTAGTGGTACTTGAACGAAAAACCGTAGGTTTCGAGACTGGGCGGAGGGTAGGACTCCGTGCGCAGGAGCGCGTAGACCTGCTGCATGAAGAACGGCGTATCCCTCGCGAAAAACTCCGCGGGGTAGGCGCCGGCGCCCATGCGTGCACCCATGATCAGCACGGGCGCCGCGCCGAGCAGGATCAGCGCGAGGGGCAGTCCCCATTCGCCGGCGCCGTGTTCGGCCCGGACGCCGAGGTCGGGCCTGCGGAAGAGCAGAAGGCCGGCGACGAGTGCGGGCAGCGCAAGCGAGAAAACCAGCGTGACCCCGACCACTTTCGACAACAGAAAGAAAAACGACAGCAGGATCATCCCGGCGGTGAACCACACCGCGGTGAGGCCGGCTTCCGTGCGCGTGCTCCGTTCGGCGAACAGTCCCGCGCCGGCCGCGTAGCAGAGCGCGAGTACGAGCAACAGTCTGAGGCCGCCGAGCGCGAGATCCATAGCGTGATTATTTCCGGACAATTCGGGTTGTTGCAGTCGACTCCCGCCGATCGACGGTATCCGCAGCGTGGTGGGGCATGCTACTGCAGGCGGGCCGGCCTGGCGAGCGAGCGTATCCGGCGTGCTACCCGGCCGTCATCTTGACGTCGCGCACGAGCTTGCCCCACTTCGCGTATTCGGCCTTCACGTAGGCCGTGAACTGGTCCTGCGGGTTGCCGACGGGCTCCAGACCCACCGCCAGCAGCTTTTCCCGGACTTCCGGTTGCGCCAAGCCGCGCGACATTTCCTGCTGCAGCTTGAACACGACCTCGCGCGGGGTGCCGGCGGGGGCGAACGCGCCATACCAGGTATCCACTGCGTAGCCGGGTACGCCGGACTCGGCGATCGTCGGCAGCTCTGGTACCGACACCGAACGCTTGCCGCTGATGACGGCCAGCGCGCGCAGGCGTCCCGACCGCACGTGCGGCATGCTGGAGACGATGCTCGCCATCGAGAGCGAGACGCGCCCGCCGACCAGATCGGTCATGCTGGGCGCCGTGCCCTTGTAGGGCACGTGCAGGATGCGCACGCCCGCCATCTGGTTGAACAGCTCCAGCGCGAGGTGTTGGGTGCCGCCCGTGCCGGAGGAGGAAAACAGCAACTGGTCCGGCCGCGCCCTGGCCAGCGCGATCACGTCCTTGACGGACTTGGCCGGCAGCGAGGGATGCGCGGCGAAGATGCTGGGCGACAGCACCACCAGCGTGGCCAGTACGGCGCCATCCTCGGCGAAGGCGAACGCGACAATCCACCATCGACTCA
>CAZXNF010000392.1:0-4006 GCA_964641785.1 uncultured Streptomycetaceae bacterium
GTAGCAGCCGGCGGTGTTGGGCAGCAGGGTGAACTTCGACGGCGGCAGTACGTCGAGCAGGCTCGGCTCGTTGGGGTTCTGGCCGATGTTGGTGCGGCGGATGGCGACGGTCACGATCGCCGCGCCGCTCGCGTCGATGGCGGCGCGCGTTTCCGCAAAGTCCTTGTATTTGCCGGTGCCGACCAGCAGGCGCGAGCCGTAGGCCTTGCCGCCGATGAGCAGCGGATCCAGATTTTCGTGGGGTTTCATAGTGCCCCTAGTTTACCCGCCACCCACCGCGACCACGATTTCGAGGCGGTCGCCGTCGGCGAGGCGTTCGGCGGAGAGCCGGCTGCGCGGCACGATCTCGCCGTTGCGCTCCACGGCCAGGCGTTTGCCGGCCAGCGCGAGCTGCTCGAGCAGATGCTGGCAGGTGAGCGTTTCGGCGATTTCGCGGCGTTCGCCGTTGAGGGTGATGGCGATCATGGCGGTGGGTTAGGCGGGTTGGATGGTCGGCCGGCGGCGATGGTTCCAGCCGGGCCGCCGAATCTCAAGCGGTTCATACCCCGCGCACGGGCGTGGCGGCCGGGTCGTGCTTCCAGGCGGTGAACGAAAACACCTTTGGCTTTTCCAGCGCCGTCAGCAGGCTGCCCAGTTCAAGGACGAGGTAATCCGCTTCGCCGCCGGCCCGTGCGAGGGCAGCGACGGCATCGGCCGCGTCCATACCGGCCGCTACCGCGTCCGGGGGCAGCGTGCTGTTGCGCGCCAGTGCCGCGGTGACGAAAGCGATCGGGTCCTCCTCCATGACCAGGCATAGGCCCACGGCGTTGACCAGTGGCCGCAGCAGCTCGTTGGCGGGCGCGGCGGCGAGTGCCTCGGCGAGCAGATCGCGGGCCTCGGGCTTGAACCCGCAGCGGGCGAGCTGCGCGGCGAAATCGGCTTTGGCGGCGGTCGCCTGCCGGGGCAGTTTAGGCAGGCCGGGATAGAGACGCGCCATGGCGTCGTCGTTCAGCGGCCCGGTGCGCTGCAGGTAGTCCGCGGTGATGCCGCTGTAAGCCTGGCGTACTTTGGCATTCTGGGTGACGGTCGCCCGTTCATTGTGGAATCGGTAATAGTAGGTGGGCTCCAGCACGAATACCGCCGCGTGCCGCGCCATGATGCGTGCCCACATCAGCGTATCGCAGGCCCAGCCTTCGTAGGGGCCGACGTCCGCATGCAGCGCGCGGCGGTACATGAATCCCGCAAGTCCGCGCGGCCGGACGGTGACCAGTTCGCGCAGCAGCAGCAGGTTGTCGAACTTGACGCCTTCAATCCGGTCCTCGCCGTCGATGGTGTAATACGGCGAATAGGCCAGCGCGCAATCCGGCGCGGTGTCGAGCGCGGCGACGAAGGCCTCTACGAAGTAGCGCGTGCAGCGGTTGTCCGCCGAAATCCAGGAGAGGTATTCACCCTGCGCGGCGCGGATGCCGGTGTTGATGGCCTCGGCGGGGCCGGCGTTGGCCTGATGGATCACGCGCACGCGCGGATCGCGCAGCGCATCGAGCCAGGCGCGCGAGTCGTCGGTGGAGCCGTCGTTGACGATGATCAGTTCGAAGCCGTCGACCGTCTGGTCGAGCGCGGTAGCCACCGCCTGCGGCAGGAAGGCCAGGTGGTTGTAGGTCGGCAGGACCAGCGAGACGCGGGGCGCGGTCATTATCACAGCGGTTTCAGCGCCAGTAGCCGTCCGCGGTGCTGAGCGGCACCAGGTCGGCGATCTGGCGTTCGAGCGGCGGAATCTTCAGCGCCGCCAGCAACGCCGGATGACGCGTGCGCAGGCGCACGTCGCGCGGCGTCGGCCATTCGGTGGCGGTAATGGGCGCCGCGCTGCCGAAGGCCGTGCAGATCATCTTCAGGACATCGTGTTTGGAGGCATCGGTGGAGTGCAGGTGGCGGACGCCGTCCACGTACAGATCCTCCGCGAGGATACGGCCGACGGCGGCGGCCAGCGCCACGGTGGTCACGCCGTTCCAGTGGATGTTGGTGAAGCCCTTGATCGCGCGCTGGCGCAGCCCCCAGCACAGGAGGTTGTAGCCGTTGCGCACCTCGGGGCCGATGATGGAGGTGCGCAGCGTCATGCCGTGCAGGGGTTCGCCCAGCGCCTTGCTGCGGCCGTATACGTCCAGCGCGTCGGTCGGGCTGTCCTCGTAATAGGGCGCGCCATCGCCGGCGAACACGCAGTCGGTGGAGAAGTGGATGAGTTTCACGCCGGCGTTGCGGCAGCGCGCCGCCAGCGCGTGCGGGAACACGGCGTTGACCGTGTAGAAGGCGTCCGCCGGCACCTCGCGCTTGTTGATGAGGCCGGCCGCGTTAAGCACGCAGTCGTAGCCTTCCACGGGCAGCGCCTGCCAGCGGCCGGATTCGATATCGAAATCGGCACGCGCCAGCGCCGTCACGCGATGCGCGGACGCCAGGCCGCGGGCGAGCGCGGCGCCCAGCATGCCGTCGCGGCCGAGGACCAGCAGGCGGCTCATGCGATGCGCTTGATGGCGTCGAGCATGTTGATGGAATCGGGCGACACGGCGGTCGAGTGGCGCTTCACCTTGCTCAACACGTAGGGGCGGGTGATCACGTCGTAGCCGCGCGCCTCGAATTCCGCCGCGTCGAAACCGCAGCGGTGGGTCTGGAAGTGGCTGCCGCCCAGGCCCAGGATGTCGATGTCCTGCGGCAGGAAGCCGTCCGGGGTTTCGATCACCACGGCGCGGCGCGCGATGGTTTCCGCCTGTTCGATCAGGTCCAGCGCCGCCGGCTTTTCCAGGTGTTCCACGATGTCGAGCAGCAGGACCATGTCGAAGGATTTCGGCAGGAACAGTTCGCGCAGCTTGGTGGCGTCGCCCTGGATGCAGACGTAGGGAACTTTCGCGTCGATCTTTTCCAGATAGGGGCGGTGGGCATCCAGTCCGACGCGGATGTCGGCCTCGATGAACTGCGACTTGAGCGACAGGCCGCAGCCGACGTCCAGCACCGAGACGATGCGCCCTTCCGGGTACCAACCCCGCGGGCGGAAGAGGTTCTCGATGGTGTTCTTTTCCCAGTCCTCGCGCGGCATCGCCGTACTCCCTGTTCAGAAATTCCAGTCGCGCACGATCCGGCAGGTGCCACCCACCAGCGCCGCCAGGCGTCGCGAATAATCCGTTACGCCATATTCGGGTGGCACGCCCGCGTTGGGCCCGGGCGGCGTTTTCAGCGCCAGACGCAGCGCATTCAATACGTCGGCGGGTGCGATGCCGCAGAGGATGACGCGGCCGCAGTCCATCGCCTCCGGACGCTCCATGGAGCGGCGCGGGGTCACGGCGGCAAAGCCGAGCAGTGTCGCTTCCTCGCTCACGGTGCCGCTGTCGGAGATCACGCAGGCGGCGTTTTTTTGCAGCGCGCACCAGTCGAAGAAGCCGAAGGGGGGCGCAAAGCGCACGCCCGGCGCCGGTTTGCCGCCGGCCTCATCGAGGCGGCGGCGGGTGCGCGGATGCGTGGACAGGATGACCGGCCAGCCGGTTTCCGTATGCGCGGCCTGCAGCGCGTCCAGCAGGCCCGCGAGCCGCGCGGGGTCGTCCACCGTTTCCTGGCGGTGCAGGCTCGCCGCGAGGTAGCGGCCAGGCTTCAGTTCCAGCGTGTCCAGCACCCGGCTGGCGTCGATGCCGCCGCGGTAATGCGCGATGACCTCGCCCAGCGGCGAGCCCAGCACGTAGGTGCGGCGGGGGTGCAGGCCTTCGCGCAGCAAATTGCGCCGCGCCGCTTCGGTATAGGCGACGTTGATGTCGCAGGTGTGGTCGACGATGCGGCGGTTGGCTTCTTCCGGGCTCTCGCGGTCGAAGCAGCGGTGGCCCGCCTCCAGGTGGTAGACCGGCACGCCCTGCTTGCGGGCGACGATGCAGGCGAGCGCGCTGTTGGTGTCGCCGAGGATGACCATCGCGTCGGGCCGTTCGCGCGCGAGCAGGGCCTCGGTCTTGACGAAGAGATTGGCGAGCATGGCCGCGGGCGAGGTGACGGGCAC
>CAZXNF010000393.1:0-3984 GCA_964641785.1 uncultured Streptomycetaceae bacterium
GCGCCCGGGGGTGCAGCAGCGGCTTCGGCGGCCGCAGCCTCCTGTGCGCGGTTCGGACGGTTATGAATATTCGTCTTCTCGGCGCCGGAAGTCGGCGGCGGTGTATCCGTGAACTGCCACCGCCCCTTGTCGTCCTTCCACTTGTAGACCTGCTGCGCGTTCGCCGGCAGCGCGAACAGAAGCAGCACTATCCATACGATAGATTTCATGCGTTTCTCCCTGGTCGAAATCCTGTTTACCGCTCCCGCCCCGCCTCGTGCACCGTTCTCTGCACCGGCGACAGCAGGTACTCCATGACGCTGCGGGTACCCAGCACGATCTCGGCGGACGCCTGCATGCCGGGCGTGAGCCGCAGCGTTGCGCCTTGCGTACCCATCAGCGGCGCCGTCAGTTCCACCAGCGCCCGGAAATGAAGGCCCGCATCCGGGCTGGCCGCGGCACTCTTGCCGATGGAGTCCTTGTCCTGCCGGTCGGTGGCATCGGCGCTGACATGCTGCACCCGCCCCTCGACCATGCCGTACTTCTGGAACGGAAACGCCGTCAGCTTCACGCGCACGGGTTGCCCGGTGGTGACGAATCCCGCATCCGTGCTGGACACCCACACTTCCGCCAACAACGGCTCGCCCTGCGGCACTACCGTCAGCAGGATCGTGCCTGGTTGCACGACCGTGCCGGGCGTATGCGTGGCGAGGTCCTTCACCGTTCCCGCCTGCGGCGCCTTCAGTTCGAGGAAACCGTGCCGGTGCTGGTGTTTGTCCCACTCCTGCTCGAGCTTCGCGAGCTGCCCCGCCGCCTCCACGCGCTCGTTCTGCAACTGCTGACGGTAGTGAGAACCGGTCTGCGCGAGGCGCTTCTCCGACTGCTCGACCGCGGCGCGCAGGGACGACACGGCGTTCTGCTGGGTTTTCAGATCCTGCTCGTTCTCGATGCGCTGGCGCTGGCGTTCGTTGAGGTAGAGCTTGCCCGCGAAGCCCTCGTTCGTGAGCTTGCGCCAGGCTTCCTCCTGCTCGCGGTAGAGGGGTACTGTCTGCTGGAGCTTGGCCTCGGTCTCGGCCGCCGCGTTGAGATCGTGGCGCGTCTTCGCCAGCGCGGCCTTCTCGGCGCCAAGGGCGTCCTGATAGGCCAACCCGCGCGCACGCGCCTGCGCATCCACCTGCGCGAACAACGCCGCCGGCTCATCGGCGCCGCGCACCATCGGCTGTCCCGCCAGTTCGGCGTCGATGCGGCGCAGTTGCAAGCGCCGCAGATGCAGTTCGTTGGCGAGCGTCCGCTGGTCCGCTTCCGACAGCCGGGTGTCCATGCGCATGAGCACCTGCCCTTCGGCGACGGCATCGCCCTCGCGCACGAGAATTTCCTTCACGATGCCCGACTCCGCCGGCTGCACCACCTTCAGGTAGCTTTGGGGCACCAGCTTGCCCGGCGCCACCGCCACGATGTCGAGCCGGCCGACGATCGCCCAGACCAGCATCACGCCGAACAGGGCGAGCAGCGCGTAGAGCACGAAGCGCGGGTACGGCGACGCCGGGCGGTGTTCGGTGGCGGCCCCGGGCTGCTCGAAATCCCAGCGGTCGGCGGGCGTGTAACGGGAAGCAGCATCGTCTGTGACGTTCATCGTGGCTCCTTAACGTTCAACCTGCAGCGATCATCGGATGACTTTGATGCTTACATCAATTTTCAAAGCGGCCCAGGCCCGGTCGGCCGTCATGGCGGGTACATTCAGAGACTTCGCCAAGGCAAGGCAATACCGGTCGCCAAGCGACAAGCCGAGCTTTTTGGTCTGCGGATAAAGCAATCCCGCGGCCATTGCGGCCGGCCGGTCCAGCGGCACGATGTCCACTTTCAACGGCTCGAGGACGCTCCGGATCGTACGATCCTGCATTCCCACCGCCGCCAGGCGGGCAACAGTTTCACCATAATTCACCGCGCTCATTACCGCCTCGCCTTCCGCCAAAGCAGTCGCGACGGCATTGGCGCCGGGTTCGTCGAACAGCAACGCCAGCAGGGCTGACGCATCCAGCACACACCTACTCACGCGGTGCCTCGCGCCTACGCTCCGCGATCAATTCGCCGACCATCGATTTACCCTTGGGGAGATATTCTTTGCACACTTCCTGCGCCCGCCGAATGGCCTGCTGCACCGCCATCAGCCGGACCTCGCCGTTTTCCACGTGCATGACCACTTCGTCGCCGACCTTGAGACCCGCCAGGCGGCGGATCGCCGCCGGCAGCACCAGCCGGCCGTTCTGCCCGATCTTCACGTGATTTCCGCTCATTGTCGTATTACTCCGTTAATGGCATAAACGATAAAATATGTCATTTTTTTTATTTTATGCCATTTTATGATATGCATGGCTATCCCAGCTTGACCAGCCCTTCCTGTAACCCCGCGAGCGGTTGCAGGTCCTGCGCAGCATTCCCGAAGCGGCTGTCGGCAAGGATGCCTTGCGCGGACCCGGTGCCGATCCCCGCGAGCGTGCCGGCAAGCCCGTAGCGATAGGCCAGGTCGCCGCCCAACGCCTCGGTGTCACTGCCGCCCAGGTGGGCGCTGAGCAACGCATCGGTCACCGCCCAACGGTTCAGCACAGGGTTCGCGGCCCGGGCCTGATCGAACTTCTGCACCAGCGCCTTGAAGTCGAAGGTCTCGATACGGTCATCCTTCAGCGGGTCGGCACCCGCCTGATCGAAGTCCGCCATCGCCTCGGCCACCACCTGCAGGCGATCCACACCGCGCCGGTTACCGCTGCCCGCGTACCAGCTCTGCAGGACAAGGCCTTCGCCGGCCCCGGTCTCCAGCACGAGGTGGTTGCCGGACTTCTTCAAGTACAGGTCCGTATAGGCGATGCCCCCGCCGAGCGACACGGCGGTGGCGCTACCGGGCTGGTTCGTTGCCGTCAGCGTGTCCAGCCCGTCGCCGCGGCTGAAGGCGATCAGGTCGCGCCCGGTGCCCACGTTCAGCGTGTCGTTGCCCGCGCCACCGATCAGCAGTTCCTTGCCGGCCCCGCCGGTCAGGCTGTCGTTGCCCGCCCCCGCATACAGGAGGTTCGCGCCCGCGCTGTCGGTCAGCGTGTCGTTGCCGGCATCACCTTCCAGCAGGTCATTGCCGCGATCGCCGTTCAGGCTGTCGTTGCCCTCACCGCCGACGAGGAAATCCTGCCCGGCGCCGCCGAACAGATCGTCGTTGCCCGCTTCGCCATACAGCACATCGTTGCCGCTGGAGGCCCACAGCACGTCATTGCCCGCACCCCCTTCGATGGTCACGTCGCCGTACGCGTAGCGCGTGCTGGTGAGGTCCACCACATCGTTGCCCTCGCCCGTCACGATGCGCTCGATGCCGTCCAACCGGGCGCGTTTGCTGTTGGCGTAGAAGGGGCTGTACAAATCATCGAGGAAAACCGCGTCGTCCGCCGCCGTGCCAGCGAGCGTGTCGTAGCCCGCGCCCCCCAGGAACACGTCATGCGAGCGCTGCTTGCCCGTGATGGCGGCATTGCGGTTGGTGCCGGGGTTGCCGGGGCTGCCGACATTGCGGGCGACAAAACCCCCGGTCCACGCGGCATCCCGCGCGAACAGGAAGCGGTCGTTGCCATCGCTGCCCGACAGCAGGTCCGCCCCCGTCAGGCCGTCCAGCGTGTCGTCCCCGTTGCCGCCGGTGAGCGCATCGTTACCGGGCGTGCCGATCAGCGTGACGCCGCTGACCAGACCCTGCACGGTCAGCCTGAAGTCATCGGTGGCAGCAACGCCGCTGGTGTCGGTGGCGGTCAGGCGGATCAGCATCTCCCCCGCATCACCGGGTGCGGGCGTGCCCTCAAAGGTACGCGCCGCCGCGTTGAACGCCAGCCAGGCGGGCAACATGCCGCCGGCCACCAGTGCCGTCGTGTAAGACAGGCTGTCCCCCGCGTCCGGATCGGTGAAAGTGCCGGCGGCGAACTGGAAGCTGAAGCCAGTGCCGGCGACCGCTGCCTGGTCCGGCACGGCACTCGCCAGCAC
>CAZXNF010000394.1:0-3963 GCA_964641785.1 uncultured Streptomycetaceae bacterium
GACCACTGCACGGTGTGCCACAAGTGCGCCAACCCCTGCCCGGTGGACATCGACTACGGCGACGTGTCGATCGCCATGCGCAATTTTCTGCGCCAGCAGGGCAAGCGCCGCATGAATCCGGGCACGGCGGCGGCGATGTTTTTCCTCAATGTGACCGATCCGGCGACGATCAAGCTCGTGCGCACCGTGATGATCGAATGGGGCTACCGCGCGCAGCGGCTGGCCTATCGCGTGGCGAAAGCGCTGGGCCTCGCCGGCCGCCAGACCGCGCATCCGCCCGCCACCGTCGGCAAGCCGCCGCTGCGGGCGCAGGTCGTGCACTTCATCAACAAGCCGATGCCAGGCGGACTGCCGAAAAAGACCGCGCGCGCGCTGCTCGACATCGAGGACGCGAAGATCATCCCCATCGTGCGCGACGCAGCGAAGGTGACCGACGAGTCCGACGCGGTGTTCTATTTCCCGGGCTGCGGCTCGGAGCGCCTGTTCAGCCAGGTCGGCCTCGCCACCCAGGCGCTGCTCTACGAAATCGGCAGCCAGTGCGTGCTGCCGCCGGGCTACCTGTGCTGCGGCTACCCGCAAACCGCCGCCGGCCAGGAAGACAAGGGCCAGCAGATCAGCACCAACAACCGCGTGCTGTTCCACCGCGTGGCGCACACGCTGAACTACCTCGACATCAAGACGGTGGTGGTGTCCTGCGGCACCTGCATGGACCAGTTGCAGAAGTACGAGTTCGACAAGATTTTCCCCGGCTGCCGGCTGCTCGACATCCACGAGTATCTGATGGAGAAGGGCGTGAAGCTGGAAGGCGTCAGCGGGGAACGTTACATGTACCACGATCCCTGCCACACGCCGATGAAGACCTACCAGCCGCTGAAGGTCGTCAACGCGCTGATGAACGCGGACGTGAAGCTGAACGACCGCTGCTGCGGCGAGTCCGGCACGCTGGCCGTGACGCGGCCCGACGTGTCCACGCAGGTGCGCTTCCGCAAGCAGCAGGAAATGGAGAAGGGCGCGGCCGCGCTGCGGGAACAAGGTGACGGACCGATCAAGATCCTCACCTCGTGCCCGTCCTGCCTGCAGGGCCTGGCGCGCTTCGACGACGACGCCGGCACGCAGGCCGATTACATCGTGGTCGAACTCGCGCGCAAGCTGCTCGGCGAGCAGTGGCTGCCGGAATTCGTCGCCAAGGCCAACCGCGGCGGCATCGAGCGCGTGCTGCTTTGACGTGAGGCGAGACGCGTGAGGCGTGCGGCGAAAAAACCGGTTGCACCCGCCTCACGCCTGACGCCTATCGCCTCACCGGCGTGCGAACTCTGTTCGCAGCCGGGCGGCACGCTGCTGTACCGCAACCGCAGCCTGCGCATCGTGCAGGTCGATGACGCCGACTATCCGGGTTTCTGCCGCGTGATCTGGAACGCCCACGTGCGCGAAATGACCGACCTCAAGCCTGCCGCGCGCGCGCGCCTGATGCACGCGGTGTTCGCGACCGAAGCGGCGGTGCGCAAGGTCTGCGCGCCGCTCAAGATCAACCTCGCCAGCCTCGGCAATGCGGTCCCGCATCTGCACTGGCATGTGATTCCGCGCCACAGCGATGATGCGCACTTCCCCCAACCCGTGTGGGGCACGCGACAACGCCCGTCGTCGCCGCTGCGTCCGGCGGCGGCTGCGGCCTTGCGCGCGGCGCTGGTGGCAGCCCTCGCACCCGCCGTGAAATAGTGCCCGGCATTCCAGAATTACTTTCACAGTCGCCGCTAAGGGCGTGATTTTGCACACACCGCACCGCATGAGTGTGGGCTATCCTGCTGTCGAATAAGGAAAAGGTCCGGATCCCGGAGGCGGGCCCGCCGCCGCCCCGCAGGATCACGGTTACAGTCGTGCGTCGTCGGCAGCAGGCCTTGCGCGGTACTGCAGACCTTCTGCCATCGACGCTTTCATAGAGGGAGACCGTGCCCATGGGTGCGGCAAATATGGCTACGCAATCTCTCGCCGGGGTCAGTCTCGGCCGCCTCGACATCGCCGACAAGGTCGCCTGCCAGCGCTGGCTCGACGCGCTGCCGGTCACCAACATCCCCTTCGCGCTGCAGCATCTGTGCACGCAGCTCGACCTGCTCGCACGGGCGCCGGTCGCCGCGTCGGAGCGGCTGCGGGTGCTGGAAACGCTGCGCGAAACGGTCGTGTTCGTGGCGGGAGAGGCCGCCAAGAAATTCACCGCGCGGCCGCTGCCGCTCGAACCGCAGGAGGCAACCACCTGGAACCGCGTGGTCGGTCTGTGGCGCGCGATGGCCGACGGCTACGGCGCCTGCCTCGAAGCCTGCAAGCGCGGCGAACTGGCGCTGGCGGCGCAGGGTCCGCTGGCCAACGCCCAGGCACTCGTCTTCACCGCGCGCGCGATGTTCGAGTCGTACCGCATCTATCATGATGTCGAACCCGCCGCCTGGCAACGCCTGCACGCGCTGTACGCGTACGCCGAGGCGCAGGGCTACGCGCAGACGCCGGTCGCGGACCGCACCAATACCCAGAACGCCGCGACCACCTGCACCGCCGCCTACGCGCGCGCGCTGCTCGCGCAACTCGCCAACCCCTTCGCGCTGTCGGGCCGGCAGCTCGCCTTCATGGACCGCTGGCTGGAAGCGTGGTCGGGCCTGGCGGGAATTTCCGCCCACCCGCTGCCGCCGTCCTCGATACCGCCGCTCGCGGTGGACCTCGCCAGCGACACGGGCCCGCTCCTCACCGAACCGGTGGCAGCGGCACCCGGCACGCGCTACCTGGACCTCGAACGCCTGGCGCCCGCACTGAAGGGCCTGATCCTCTTCCTCAAGCAGGGCCGGAATCCCGCCGAGCTCGGGCTCGGCGCGGATGCGCGGCAGCCCGGCTGCGAGAACCTGATCATGCTGCTCTACATCCAGTGGTGCCGCGCCGGCACCGCCCGCGTGGAAGAGCGGACTTCCACGCAGGACAAGCTGCAGGTCTGCCTGGGTCTGCATGCGGCGCACTTCCATGTCAGCGGCCGTTCGTTCCGCCAGCCCGGGATCGACCTGGTGCTGGAGGAGGAGGAGGATTTGCGCCTGTTCGGCCACATCTCGGAACGCACGCAGCGCCTGCTCGCCTCGCAGGAGAGCGCGGCCGTCGAAACCTGGGAGCTGCTGAACCAGAGCGCGTCGGGCTTCCTGTGCATGGTGCGCGAGCCGGAGGCGCTGACGAAACTCACCCACAACCAGTTGATCGCGCTGCGCCGGCCCTCGGGCCGCGCGTTCTTCATCGGCACCGTGCAGTGGTTGCGCTTCACCGGCGAAGGCGAACTGCGCGTCGGGCTGCGGCTGTTTCCGGGCGCACCGCGCGCGCTCGCCGCGCGGCCGACCGGCCCGCAGGTCGGCATCGGCATGCGCTACGACCGCGCGCTGCTGCTGCCGGAAGTGCCGGCGCCCGCGACGCCGTCCACCCTGCTGCTGCCGTCAGGCTGGTACGCGCCGGGGCGGGTGATCGAGTTGTTCACCGACCGCAAGCAGCTCGTGCGCCTGCAGAGCCTGCTGGAAAAGGGCGCGGACTACGACCGCTGCACGATCGCGGTCGAGGCGTAATTCCGGCAACG
This sequence comes from uncultured Streptomycetaceae bacterium, assembly GCA_964641785.1. Taxonomy (GTDB): domain Bacteria; phylum Pseudomonadota; class Gammaproteobacteria; order Burkholderiales; family SG8-41; genus CAZXNF01. Next base: position 3,590 of record CAZXNF010000394.1, read on the forward strand.
CACGGGCGCGGCCGCCTCTACCGGCCGCTTTTGTTTCCTGATACGCCGGCCAGAAGCCGAAAGCGGCTCGGCGATAAGGATCTGCTCTCCGTGGGCTGCGGGCTCCCGCTTTGATCGCCCGGCTTGCGCTGAAGACCGACGCTACTTCCCTCACGACGCTTTCGCTGACGTTCGGACGTGATATTTCCACGCTCAGCCATGCGCTCTTCCGCATCGAGGTTCGCGCGCGGGACGATCCGACTTTCACTAAAGTTCTTGATCGGCATCTTTATGCAATTAGACAAGCCTGACCCGAATGGCATTTCGAATGGCGCTGACTTAAGGTTCCTTCCCTCGCTTGCGGGGAAGGCCAGGATGGGCAGTCGATCATCACG
>CAZXNF010000395.1:0-3955 GCA_964641785.1 uncultured Streptomycetaceae bacterium
GAGCTTCGCCGGTGTGGCGCCGACGCTCGTGTACCTGCGGAAGGAAAACCGCGTGGTAAGCCTGGCGGGGCTCGGCTACTGGCCGGCGGCGACGGACAAGGCGCGGCTGGTGAAGGAAGGCGGCACGAAAATGCCGGAGACCCTGCTACGCACGGTGATTCCGGCAGCGCCCTCAGCCCACATCGAGGCCCTCAAACGCTACGGCACGATTTCCTTCGCGGAAGCGGCGACGCCCGCAATGGAACTCGCGCGCGACGGCTTCGCGGTCTATCCGGTGCTGGCGGGCAACACGCGCAAGCATGCGGACAAGTACCGCCGCTGGGAAAGCAACGCGGCGGTCTTCCTGCCGGGCGGGCAGCCGCTCACCGTCGGCACGGTGTTCCGCCAGACCGATCTGGCCCGCTCGATCGAAGCGATGATCGCTGCAGACCGTGGCGCGGGCGGTGGCCGGGAAGCCGGCCTGCAAGCCGCACATGATTATTTCTACCGCGGCCCCGTCGCGGACGCGGTGCACGACTATCACGTCCGGCACGACGGCTTCATGCGCAAGTCGGATTTCGAGGGCTACAGCACACCTATCGAAGACAGCCTGCATTGCACGTACAAGGACATCACGGTGCACGGCTGCGACGTCTGGTGCCAGAGCATCGTGCTGCTGCAGACGCTGAAAATCCTCGAAGGCGTGAACCTCAAGGCGCTGGGGCACAACTCGCCCGCCTACGTGCATACGATCACCGAGGCCATGAAGCTTGCCTTCGCCGACCGCGAAGCCTACGTCGGCGATCCGAAGTTCGTGAAGGTGCCGACCGCTGCGCTGCTGTCGAAGGCGTACGCGGACGCGCAACGCGCGCGGATCGACCCGCAGCGGGCGACGCCCGCGCTCCCCATGCCCGGCCGGCCCGACCCGGCTTTGGCGCCATATATCAGCCCCGCGTTCAATGCGACGGCGGCGCCCTCGCGCACGGGGCCGGACACCATCTATTGCTGCGTGGTGGACGGCGACGGCAACGCATACTCCGCCACGCTCTCCGACAACTCGCGCCAGTCGCCGATGATTCCCGGCACGGGCATGGTGATGTCGTGCCGCGGCTCGCAGTCCCGGCTGGATCCGGGGCACCCGAGCGAAGTCGCGCCGGGCAAGCGCCCGCGGCTGACGCCGAATCCGGCACTGGCCTTCAAGGACGGAAAGCTGCTGATGGCCTGGGGCACGCCCGGCGGCGACGTACAGATCCAGGCGATGCTGCAGGTGTTTCTCAACGTGGTCGAGTGGTCGCTGCCGCTGCAGGAAGCGATCGAGGCGCCGCGCTTCGCGACCTTCAGCTTCCCGAGTTCGTTCTCGCCGCACTCGTACTACCCGGGCCGTCTCAACCTGGAAGGCCGTTTTCCGCCGGAGACAATGGAAGCGATGCGCCGGCTGGGGCACGACGTCGAAGTGTGGCCGGACATCGTGTCACGCGCCGGCGCGGTGTGCGCGATCAAGGTGGATCCGGCCACCGGGCTGCGTCACGCCGGTGCCGATCCCCGGCGCGAAGGCTACGCGATGGCGTGGTAAACAAGCAGACGCGCCTGACGGAATGACGCTCGGGTGTATTGCGCCGGAATCGCTGATGACGCAAGGACCGATGCGGCTACCACCTGAGAGGCGGTCTAAGCCTTCGTTGCCGGCGCCCGCAGATAGATGACGTAGTACACCAGTCCCACCAGCACGCTGCCGCCAACGATATTACCGAGTATCACTGGCACGAGGTTGCCGGCAAACCCGGCCCACGTGATCGGACCCGCGGCCACGCCGACGCCATCAATGGACTGCAGCAGCATCGCGAGCGGGATGAGGTAAAAGTTCGCGATGCTGTGCTCGAACCCTGCGGCGACGAACGCGGAAATCGGGAACACGATAGCCACCACCTTGTCCACGACGCTGCGCCCGGCGAGCGCCATCCACACCGCCATGCAGACCAGCACGTTGCACAGCACGCCCTTGAAGAACGCCGTCCAGAACGGCATCGCCACCTTGGCGGCGGCGAGGCGGACGTACTCCCCGGCAATGGCGCCGTTGTTCATCTCCGGATGTAGCGACAGGAACACCAGCAGGGCCAGCCCCGCCGCGCCGATGAAATTGCCCGCGCAAACGATGGTCCAGTTGCGCAGCACCTCGCGGCTGGAAATCCGGCCCGCCGCCCAGGCCATCGCCAGCAGATTATTGCCGGTGAAGAGCTCGGCGCCGGCGACGACGACGAGGATCAGGCCAAGCGAAAACGCCACGCCGCCGAGTACCTGCTGTGCAGCGAAACCGAGCGCGGGGTCCGACTTCACCAGCACGAAGTAGAGCGCGCCGAGGCCGATGAAGGCCCCCGCCATGACGCCCAGCATCAAGGTGGAGTGGAACGGCAGCCGCGCCTTGGCGACACCGATGGACTCCACCTGCGCGGCGATTTCCTTTGGGGAGAACGTGTTGAAGCCGAAGACGTCCGACATGCTTGCGCTCGCTCGTAGGGATGCTGTGCACCGCCGGCGTAGCCGACGATGCACAAGCTTACCGAATTCTGCGAGCGTTCCCGACGCGCGCGCGCCGCTATTTCGCGAAGCGGTATTGCGTGGCGTTGAGGTAGGCGGTCACGTCATCGATGTCGGCGGCCGTCCAGCGCAGGCTGTCGCTGCGCTGCCATTGGTCCACTACCGCCCGCAGTTCCGCCGCGGACTGCGGCCATCGATCCTTGCGGCCGTGCATCTGACGGCTGTGGCAGAACTGGCAGTTGACGTCGTATAGCATGCGACCGTGCTCGGTGTCCGCCGCGGACGCCGGCGCCGCGCAGAGCAGCAGCGCGACAAACGCCAACCATGCAGGCTTGCGATCCATACTTGTGCCCCCTCAGAACGCGCGCTGTCCGCCGATGACCCGTAGCAACACGAGAACGGCGGCGATCGCCAGCAGGACATGGATGAGCCCGCCCGCGGTGTAGGCGACGGTCAGACCGAGCAGCCAGAGCAGCCCGAGGGTGGCGGCGGTGGTGTAAAGCATGGTCGTTCTCCCCGCGCGACGCGTCCGGGCTACTTCAGCCGCATGTCGTTCTTGACGGAGGTCACGCCCGGCACGCTGCGCGCCACCTCGACGGCCCTGTTGATGTCGGCCCGGGAGTTGACGAAGCCGCTCAACTGGACCACGCCCTTGAAGGTCTCGACGTTGATTTCTGCCGACTTGAGCGTGGGTTCCTTGAACACCGCCGCCTTCACTTTGGTGGTGATCACGGTGTCGTCCACATACTCGCCGGTTCCTTCGGTTTTGGACGTGCCCGCACAGCCGAGGATCGAAGCCAGCAGGAGGGCGAGAATTGCGGTGCTGAATCTGGTGACGCGTTTCATGGCAATGCTCCTTGGGTAAAGCGGGTGGATTCGACCCTAGATGTCGGACAAACATCACCGGTAATGCCGATGGCCTGAACATAAGGCACGGCTAGCTGTTGATTCTGTTCGGTAACGCACATATTGGTTTGATCCAGATCAATAAACTGCGGCAAAGGCATCGGGGGCGCCATGTGCGGCGTTAATCTGACGGACTGAAGCGTACCATCACGCAAGGCGGCGTCGCACCGCGCCCGCGCGAGATCGAAAGGTTTTCCGTGGTCAGAAGCATCATCCGTCGTATCGTCAACAGCGTTGCCGAGGGTCAGGACTGCCGTCTCGAGGCCATCTTCGCCGACGGGCGCACGCACGTCAGCCCAGGCATCGGCTCGACGGTGGTCAGCGTCGTGTTCCGCAACCGCGCGGCGGAATGGCGCATGGCGTTCGGCGGGATGTTCGAATTTCTGGAGTCTTACTTCAGCGGCGACGTGGAGATCGTCGGCGAGCACGGGCTGCGCAGGCTGATCAACCTCGGTTTCCGCAAGCCGTTTGGGCGCACGAAGTCTCGCGGCTGGTCGAAGCACTGGAACAGGATCTGCAGAAGGCCCGCGGCATC
>CAZXNF010000396.1:0-3955 GCA_964641785.1 uncultured Streptomycetaceae bacterium
GCCCGGAAGGCCGGGCGTAGCATCGGTTCCCCGCGTAGTGCCCGCAGCACAGTTCGTTCCGCAACTCCGCTTGATGGGAGAGCCGACATGACGCACCGCACGATCCGCATGATCATCGAGGGCCAGGTGCCGGTCACCGCGCCGGCGGACATCACGGTAGCCAAGGCGGCGCGCCTGATGCAGCAGAATCAGGTCGGTGCCCTGATGATCGTGGACCGCGCTGGCAAGCTGGCCGGCGTGTTTACCGAGCGCGACGCGTTGTTCCGCGTGCTCGCGGCCGGCCTCGATGGCACCCACACGCCGATCGCCGACGTCATGACCGCCCGTCCGCTGACCATCGGCCCGGACCAGCACTTCGCCCACGCGCTGTCCATGATGCACGACGGTGGTTTCCGCCATGTGCCGGTGGTCGAGGGCGGCAAGCCGGTCGGCATGGTGTCGGCGCGCGACGCGCTGGGGCCGGAACTCGAGGCCTTCGTATACGAACTGCTGCGCCAGGAGCAGGTCAGCCAGATCCTCGCCTAGCCCGGCCGCACACCGCGGTTTGGCTGCGCCGGAAATTGTGCGAGACTCGGCGGCATGAAACGACTACTGCTGCCCTGCGCCTTCCTCGTCGCCGCATTCCCCGCATTTGCCCAGCCCGCCGCCACGGCGTACCCCGACAAGCCCATCCGCCTCGTTGTCCCGTTTGCCGCCGGCGGCGCGCTGGATGTGGTCGGCCGCATCGTCGGCCAGAAGATGACCGAGGCCTGGGGCAAACAGGTCGTGATCGACAACCGCCTGGGCGCTGCCGGCAACATCGGCGCCGAGTTCGTGGCCAAGGGCGTGCCGGACGGCTACGTGCTGCTCATGTCCTCGGTCACCACGCAGGCGATCAGCATGAGCCTGCTGGCGAAGCCGCCCTACGACTTCGTGCGCGATTACGCGCCGGTGGCGCTGGTGGCGTCAGCACCGCTGGCGCTCGTCATCCATCCCGCGCTGCCGGCAAAGACGGTGAAGGAGTTCATCGCCATCGCGAAGGCGCGCCGCGGCGAGCTCAACTACTTCTCCTCGGGCACCGGCTCCGGTACGCATTTCGCCGCGGCCATCTTCGACCAGATGGCGGGCATCAAGACCACGCACATCCCGTACAAGGGCGGCGCGCAGGGCGTGACCGACCTGCTGGCGGGGCAGGTGCAGTTCGCGTTCTCCACGCTCGGCCTCGCCGTCCCGCACGCCGACAGCGGGCGCCTGCGCATCCTCGCCATCGGTTCCACCAAGCGCTACGCGCGCCTGCCCAAGGTGCCGACGATCGCCGAGAGCGGCGTGAAGGGCTACGAGGCGGAGCAGTGGTACGGCGTGGTCGCGCCCGAAGGCACGCCGTCGGCCATCGTCAACAAGCTCGCCGCCGAGCTGAAGACGATCGTGGGCAATGCCGACGTGCGCGAGCGCTTCTACGCGTCGGGCATCGAGCCGGCGTACGCCGGGCCGGCGGAGTTCGAAGCGGTGATCAAGGCCGCCGTGGCCAAATACGCGAAAGTGGTGAAGGATCTCGGGCTGAAGCCTGAGTAGGCGTGCATATTGCTTACTGTAGAGGGCTGTTACCGGCGCGGTAAACTGCCCGCCGGAATCCCTGACCTGAGGTCGCTGCCATGCCCGTTGCCCTGCGCTTTGCCCCGTTGCTCCTCGGCGTGTTTGCCGCCACCGCCTTCGCCCAGCCGACGGGCAAGCCCTTGCGCATCGTGGTGCCGTTTCCGCCGGGCGGGCCCTCCGACTATGCGGCCCGCGTCGTCTCCCAGAAGCTGCCGGAGTTCCTCGGCCAGCCGGTGGTCGTGGACAACCGGCCGGGCGCCAACGGCACGCTGGGCGCCGAGTTCGTGGCGCGCTCCGCGCCCGACGGCACCACGCTGTGCATCGCCAACGTCGGCATGATCACGATCCTGCCGCACCTGCAGGCCAAGATGCCCTACGACACCTTCAAGGACTTCACGCCGGTGGTGAACCTCATCGGCGGCCCGTCCTTCCTGCTGGTGCACCCGTCGATCCCGGTCAAGAACGTGAGGGAACTGATCGCGCTGGCGAAGAAACGCCCGGGCGAGCTGTCCTACGCCTCGGCCGGCCTCGGGCAGATCTCACACATGAACGGGGAGCTGATGAAGCTGCTCGCCGGCATCAACGTGCTGCACGTGCCGTACAAGGGCACCGGCCCGATCATGCCGGAGCTGATCGGCGGGCAGGTCTCGTTCACGTTCTCGACCTCGATCGACACGCTGAATTTCGCGAAGGCCGGCCGCGTCAACCTGCTGGCCGTCACCGGGAAGGAGCGCCTGCCAATGCTTCCCGACACGCCGACCATGGAGCAGGCGGGGCTGCCGGGCTTCGAGTCGCTCAACTGGAACGGGCTCGTCGCCCCGGCGAACCTGCCGCGCGACACGCTGGCGCGGCTCAACCGTGAGATCGTGCGGGCGATCAACGCGCCGGACGTGAAGGAAAAGATCATCGCGCAGGGCAATTTTGTGATCGGTGATACGCCGGAACAGTTCGCCGCCTACATCCGCACCGAGTACGACAAATGGGGCCGGGTGGTCAAACAGGCCAATATCAAGCTGGAATAACCCGCGGAGCCACGACAGACATTGATGATCCTTTCCCACAACTACTACTACGCGCGTCCCGGCAACGAGGACGCGGTGCTGAAGCAGAGGCTGCATGCTTCCGACGTGCGTACGCGCATCGGGCTCGAGCGCGGCCGGGTATTGAAAAAAATCAGCGGCGCGGATGATTTCCCGGACGTCCTGTGGGAGCTCGGGTTTCCCGACATGGCCGCGCAGGACGCGGACATGGCCGCGCGCGCGGCCAGCGCCGACTTCGAAGCGGTGCGGGTTGACATGCGGCAGCTCTACCGTCGCTTCGAGCGCCCGCTGTTCGAGCCGATCTGGCGACAGGACGGCGCGGCGGGTGTGCAGTATCCGCGCGTCACGTTCGAGTGGGTGACCTCGGGCGAAACCGGGGATACGGTCGAGCAGCTCGAACAGGCCGCGGCGGCGCATTGCCGCGCCACCGGCGGCTCCGCTGCCGTGCTGCAGCGCCTGACGGAGGAGGATGCGCTGCCCCTGCTGGTGCTGGAGATGCGCGGCGCCACCGGCGGGACGCAAGCTCTGGGCAGACACGGGATCCGCAGCCTGCGCGGTGAGTTTTCAGCGCAGGACTAGCCGTCGGAACAGGCTGACGGCCCAGCGTTTTCCAGAGAGTAAAAGACCATGCAAACACTGATACCGCTCGCGGAACGCGCGGGCACGCTGCTCAAGGCGCGCGGCGGCAAGATCGCGGTGGCCGAATCCGCTGCCGGCGGCCTCATCAACGCTGCGCTGCTGGCGGTACCGGGCGCTTCCGGCTGGTGCCTCGGCGGCTCGGTGCTCTATACGAAGCAGTCGCGGCTGGCGCTGAAGGACATGCAGCCGGAGATGTTCAAGGGCATGACCGGTTCCACGGAAGCCTACGCGCTGTTCATGGCCCGCGCGGTGCGCGAACGCTACGGCGCCGAGTGGTGCCTGTGCGAGACGGGTGCGGCGGGGCCGACCGGCAGCCGCTACGGCTTTCCACCGGGGCACGCGTGTTTCGCCGTGGCCGGGCCGGATGCGCTGGAGCGCGCCATGACGCTGGAAACGGGCCAGGCCGATCGCGTGGCCAACATGCTCGCCTTCGCCGCGGCGGGGCTGACGTTTCTGGTGGAGACGCTGGAGGCGGGCAAGGCGTGATGCAGAAATGAACGATTGAACCGCGGAGGCACAAAGACGCGGAGAACGGCACCAAAAAAGTAAGTGCGGTTACAGTCTTTTCTCCGCGCCTCTGTGCCTCCGCGGTTCCATCGTCTTTTCATCCATGACACTTTCCATCTCAGGCACGAATGGCACTTACTTTAGGTTCCTTCCCTCGCTTGCGGGGGAAGGCTAGGATGGGGGCGAGCGATTTTGCC
>CAZXNF010000397.1:0-3944 GCA_964641785.1 uncultured Streptomycetaceae bacterium
GGAAGGCAAATGGGGTCAGGTCTTGCCTTTTGCCCCCAGCGCGGATAGTCTCCTCGCATGTCCCGCCCCCTGCGACTGGAATTCGAAGGCGCGCTCTACCACGTGACTTCGCGCGGCGACCGCCGCGAGCCGATCTTCGAGGATGACGCCGACCGCGAGGCCTGGCTGGAAGTGCTGGGGCACGCGCTCGTGCGCTTCGATGCGACGGTCTTCGCGTACTGCCTGATGGGCAATCACTACCACGTCGTCGTGCAGACTCGTCAGGCCAACCTGTCGCGGCTGATGCGGGAGTTGAACGGCGTTTACACGCAGCGCTACAACCGGCGCCATGCCAAAGTCGGCCATTTGTTCCAAGGCCGGTTCAAGGCCGTGGTGGTGGATGAAGAGGCTTATTTCCTGGAGGTCTGCCGTTACGTGGACCTGAACCCGGTGCGGGCGCGGATGGCGCAGAAACCGCAGGACTGGGCCTGGAGCAGCTACCGGGCGCATACCGGGCGGAGGGCGGGGCAGGAATGGCTCGACAGCCCGGCGCTGCACCGGCGGCTCGCCCCGCGCGCCCCGCGGCGCGAAGGCCCGGCGGCCTACGCACGCTTCGTCGCGCAGGGGCGAGGCGTGAAGCTCTGGGACGAGGCGCTGACGGGGCAGATCTTTCTGGGGGGCGAGGCCTTCGTGCGGCGTATGGAGGCCCGGATCGGCGCACTCGCGGCCCGCGAGATCCCTCGCGCCCAGCGCCGGCCGGCGGCGCGGCCCCTGGAACACTATTTCAGACATGTGGAGCGGGACGAGGCGATCGTGGCCGCCTATCTGGAAGGCGGGCATACCCAGACCGCGATCGCGCAGGCGACGGGGCTATCGGTATCGAGGATCAGCCGGGTGATTGCGAGGCAGGAGGCGAAAGACCGCTCCTGATCCTGCGGCCCGCTTGTTTTGGCGTAATTGCGATTAAGCATAAATATCATTATAGTGATATAAATTAGTTTTTAATATCACTTAAATGATAAAAATTGAAAACAAATACACTGCCGCTCCCGCAGGGCCGCCGGCATTGCACGCCCACCTCGCACAGCTCGGCGCGCGCATCCGCCTCGCCCGCAAGCGGCGCGGCCTCGGTCTTCGGGAACTGGCCGCTCAGATGCTGGTGGCCATCAACACGCTGCGCCGCGTGGAAGCGGGCGACCCGGGGGCCTCGATGGGCGCCTATGCGGCGGCGTTGTGGGCGCTCGGGCTGCATGAAAGCCTGGACGAGCTCGCCAAACTCGATGTGATCGGGCTGGTCAGAGACAGCGCCTCCCGCAAACGCGGTAATGCCAAAGCCGCGCGCGATGACGACTTCTAGGGACCTCTACGTCCACGCCTTTCTCCCCGGCGCGGCGGAACCCGTGCCCGCGGGCAAGCTCGTCATCGAGCAGGAGGGCCGCTTCGCTTCCGGCACGTTCTTCTACGGCCGCCGCTACGCGGAGCGGGAGGATGCCTATGCCTGCGATCCTGGGGTCCTCCCGCTCGTGCCCGGGGTCGATTACCGACAGCCTTCGCGCGATCTCGAGCAGGGCGGGGGATTGTTTCTGGTGTTTCAGGACGCGTTGCCGGACGGCTGGGGGCGGCGCGTGCTGGTGGCCGCGCACGACGGGCACCTTCCGGACGATGTGTCGCTGCTGCTCGAAGCCAACGACGCGCGCACCGGGGCGCTGGTGTTCTCGTCCACCACTGCATGGAATCCGGACGCGGAGCCGGTCGAGCGCGCGACGCTAAAGGAACTGGCGGATGCCGCGCGCGCACTGGAAGCGGGGCTCGATGCGCCGCTGCACCTCAAACGCCTGCTGCGCAAAGGGTCCAGCCTCGGCGGCACGCGCCCCAAAACGCAGATCGAACGCGATGGCCGGCTCTGGCTGGCCAAATTCCAGTCCGCCTCCGATGACTACGACTATCCGACGCTGGAGGCGGCAACCACTGCGCTCGCCAGGCGGTGCGGCATCCGGGTGCCGGCGTTCCGGCTCGAAGCCCTGGGCAAGGACAGAGTGCTGCTGCTCGAGCGGTTCGACCGGCCGGTGATCGGCGCTGGAGAAGCAGCCCGGTTCGGACGCCGGCATTTTCTGAGCGCTTCCACGCTGGTGGGCTTGCCTTATCGGTCGGACCAGGGGAGTTACCCGGCGCTTGCCGAGAAGCTGCGCCTGCGTTCCATCCATGCGCGGGAGGATCTCGCGGAGCTGTTCGCGCGCATGGTCTTCAATATCCTGGTTGACAACACCGACGACCACCTGAAGAACCACGGCCTGCTGCACGAGCGGGGCGATTACTACGCACTCGCGCCGGCGTTCGACGTGGTCATGCAGCTCACGAATCTGGGCCAGCAGGCGCTTCGCGTGGGCGCGCGCGGCGCCGCCTCGACGATCGCCAACGCGCTGTCGGCTGCCCCGCATTTCGGGCTGGACGAGCGGCGCGCACGGGCGCGTGTTGAGGAAATCGTAGAGGGGGTCGAACGGTGGCGCGAAGTGTTCACGGAGTATGAAGCCAACGCCGAACTGCTCAGGCGAGTCGAGGCGACGTTTTCGGCACGACTGCGGCAGGCAGGAGAGTGAGCGGAACCGGCGACCGGCCGCGATCTCCCGGTCCGGTATGTCAGGCCCGCCGCCCGTCACGCCGCACCTTCATTCCCCATCTATAATCCTCCGCCCGCCCCAACAACAATACCCGGAGGAGCCATGTCCCGTCTGCCCGCAGCACTCTGCGCCGCGTACGCCGCGCTCGCGTTTACCACCGCCCACGCCCAGACTTACCCGAACAAACCTATCCGCATCGTCGTGCCCTTCCCCGCCGGCGGCAGCACCGACATCATGGGCCGCGTGGTCGCCGAGCAGTTGAGCGCAGCCTTCGGCCAGCAGGCCTTCGTGGACAACCGGCCCGGGGCGAACGGGGTGATCGGCACCGAGCTGGTGGCGAAGGCCGCGCCCGATGGCTACACCCTGCTGATGGGCGGCATCGGTTCGCTGGCGATCAACCCCGCCATCTACTCGAAGATTCCGTACGACCCGGTGCGCGACTTCACCGCCATCATCCAGATCGCGCAGGTGCCGAATGTGCTGATCGTGCACCCCTCGCTGCCGGTGAAGACGGTGAAGGACGTGATCGCGCTCGCGAAGGCCAACCCCGGCAAGCTCACGTTCTCGTCGTCCGGCAGCGGCTCCTCCGACCACATGTCGGGCGAGCTGTTCAAATCGATGGCGAAGGTGGACCTCGTGCATGTCCCCTACAAGGGCGGCGCGCCGGCCATCACCGACGCCATCGCGGGCCAGGTCAGCATGACCTTCTCCAACCAGCCCACCGCGCTGCCGCACGTGAAGTCCGGCAAGCTGCGCGGCATCGCGGTCACCAGCATCAAGCGCTCGACCGCCACGCCCGACCTGCCGACCATCGATGAATCGGGCCTCAAGGGTTTCGACGTCAGTTCGTGGGTGGGCGTCAACGCACCGGCGAACCTGCCGCGCGACATCGTCACCCGGCTCAACGCCGAAATCGTGAAAGGCATGAGCGCCCCGGCCGGCCGCGAGAGGCTCAATCAGCTCGCCTTCGATCCGGTGCTGTCCACGCCGGACCAGTACGCCGCGCACATCAAGTCGGAAGTGGCGAAGTGGGCGCAGGTCGCCAAGACGGCCGGCGCGAAGCTGGACTGAACGCACCGCGTTGGCGTCCCTGATCCACGGGCTCGACGGCCCCGCGCAGGTGCTCATCGTCGGCGCGAGCCGCGGCATCGGTCGCGCGCTCGCGCAAGCGCTGCTCGCCAGCGACGGGGTGGCGCGCGTATTCGTTGCGGCCCGCTCGGCGCCGGTGTTCGACGCCCCGAAGGCGCACCCGCTGGCGCTGGATATCGGCGACGAACCCTCGCTCGCGCGGGCCGCCGCCGCGGTCCGCGCGCGGACCGAACACCTGCACCTCGTTATCAATACCGC
>CAZXNF010000398.1:0-3943 GCA_964641785.1 uncultured Streptomycetaceae bacterium
CCGGCGGCACCCGCAAACATGGCGAGGAGGAGCGCGCAGCCCGTGGAACGGTGAGGAATAGCCATGAGGGTTCTCGCTTTCATGCGGCACGCACGCGAGCTGCGGCGTCCTTCAGGCGAAACAGCGACCCGGCCGCCATGCGGTCGGTCGCGACCCCCAGGTGCGCGAGCGCGATCCACAGACTCGCCTGGTTGGACGTGACCACCGGCTTGCCGAGTTCGCGCTCCAGCCGCTCGATCTGGTCGAGCGCGAGCAGGTTGGTGCAGCTGATGAACACCGCATCGGTGTCCGCGATCGCCTCGCGGTGGGCCAGCAGTCGTTCGTAGACCATTTCCGAGGACACCTTGCGGATGTCCTCGCTGGTCGGGCAGCGGAAGGCGTCGGCGGCGATGGCGTTGATCCCGCGGAAGCGCAGGAAGCCGATCTCGTGTTCGTTCACCTCATCCGGGTAGGGAGTGAGCATGAACACCCGCTTCGCGCCAACCGCTTCCAGCGCGCGGATCACCGCGGTGGAAGTCGTATAGGCGGCGATGCCGGTGCCCTTGGTAATCCGGGTCGCGAGCTCGTCCTCGCGGCCCGGGCCCGACAGGAAGCTGCCGCTGGTGCAGCCGTAGAGAATGACCGCCGGCTGTGCCTGCGCGAGGTCGTAGGCCGAGCGGTCCACGGAATCCATCATCGCCAGCAGCGACTCGCGGGTGATGCCCGATCCCGGGCGCGACATCCGGTTGAAGTGGACCACCACGCCCTCCGGCGCGTGGATCGGCAACTCGCGCTCCATGGCGATATTGCCCGGCGGAATCAGGACGCCGATGCGGCGCACGTCGTTGTTCATGTCGTCTCCCGTTAACTCGATGTTTGCCGGCCCGGATGATGCGCCTGGGCCACTCCGTCAGGATACCTTGCCGTAACCGCCACCGCCCGCCGTCTGCATCAGTACGCGATCGCCCTTCTTCAGCACGTGATGGTCGGCCGGGTTGATGGGTTTGCCGTTCAGCAGCAGCCCGCCCACCTTGCCCGACTCGCCGCCGAAAATGCCCTTGGGCGGGGATTTGAAGCGCGTCATGATCATCGAGGCCAGCATGGGCTCGTCGGCCGTGACTTCCACTTCGAAGTGCAGCCCGTCGCCGCCACGGCGCAGGCCTGCGCCGCCGCTGCCGCGCCGGATGCTGCGCTCGATCACGCGGATGGGCGCCATCTGCTCGAAAATTTCGATCGGCGTGTTGGACAGATTGGACGGAAAGGACAGCATGGTGAAGCCGTCGCGGTACTTGGTGGCGCCCTGGCCGGCGTTCATGAAGTTGATCGCCGCGTACGGACGGCCCCTGCTCATGCCGGTCACGTTGATCGAGGAATTGGACGAGCCTTCCGCGATCGCGCGTTCCGGCAGCACCTCGGCCAGCGCCATCAGGATCGCCGGCACCATCATGTGGCCGATCATGCCGCGCCCGCCGCTCGCCGCCGGATACACCGGATTAAAGATGGAGCCGAGCGGGGCCGACGTCGAAATCGGCGTGAAGCTGCCCTCGTTGTTCGGCACGTCCGGGCACAGCAGCGCCTTCACCGCAAAGGCGGAATAGGCAAAGGTGTAGATCGGCACCACGTTCACCGCCCGCGGCACCTGCGCGCTCGAGCCCGTATAGTCGATCGACAGTTTCTCGCCCTTCACGGTCACGGTACAGTTGATGAGGATGGGCTCCTCGAAACCGTCGTGCTGGGTCTGCGCGTGGTACACGCCGTCGGGCACGTCGCGGATGCTCTTGCGCATCGCCGCCTCGGAACGGCGCCGGATCTCATTGCCCAGGGCATCGAGATTCGTATCCTTCAGCAGCGGGCGCAGGCGATCCTCCAGCATCTTGCAGGCCGCGACCTGTGCCCAGATGTCGCCCAGCGTCTGCTCCGGCACCCGCACGTTCTGGCCGATCATCTCGAACACGCTCGTGTTGGGCTTGCCGCCGTGCATCAGCATCAGCGGCGGGATCTGCAGGCCTTCCTCGAAAATGTCGCGGATGCCGGCGTTGCGGATGCGCCCGCCGATGTCCGGCATGTGGCTCACGACCGCCGCGAAGGCGACAAGCTTGCCCTTGTCAAAGATCGGCATCGCGACGTTCACGTCGTGGATATGGCCGGTGCCCATCCACGGATCGTTGGTGATCATCACGTCGCCGGGCTTGAGCGTCTTCGCCGGAAACTTCTTCAGGAAGTGCTTGACGGTGGCCGGCAGCGTGCCGATGAAGGACGGGATCGACAGCACGGACTGCGCGATCGAGCGCCCCTGCGCGTCGCACAGCACGACGGCGAAGTCGTTGGCCTCGCGCACCAGCAGCGAGAAGGACGTCCGCACGAAGGCCGCGGAGGCCTCGTCCACCATGCTGACGAGGCGCTTCCACTGGATCTCCAGCGAGACGGGGTCGAGTTTCACGGGCTTTTTCATTCGAACTCCTTGATCGTCACCGACACGGTGTAGTCCTTGAGAATTTTCACTTCCGACTTGACCGGCACCACCAGCGTGGACTCGCGTTCTTCCAGGATGACGGGGCCATTGATGCGCGTGCCCGGCTTGAGCGAGTAGCGGTCGTAGACCGGCACCGCGCCGAACTTGCCCTTGGTCGGCAGGAAGATCTCGCGCTTGCCGCGCATGACCGGCTTCATGGAGACCCGGCTCATGTCGCCCCAGGTGAACTGGTGGCTCTTCACCGGCGAGCGGCCGGTCAGGCGCCAGGTGATGACCTGCGGCGCCGCGCCCGGCACCAGGTGGCCGTAGAGCTGGCGGTAACGCCGCTCGAACTCGGCCAGCAGCACCGGTGCGAACGCCGTGGTGATCTTGCGCCACGGCAGCGATACCGACACGTTGTGGCCCTGGCCCGCATAGCGCATCTCGGCGCCGATGAACCAGTTGAGCGCCGCGGTCGAGGCGCCCGCCGACTTCAGCTCGGCTTCGGCGTCGGCGCGAAGTTCGCCGTAAACCGTGTTCACCTTGCCCCAGTCGATCTCGCTGACCAGCGTCGGGTTCGACCACGAGCGGTCCACCCGCGCGGGTGCGGCCAGCAAGCCCAGGCAAGAGCCCGCGCCCGCGGCGATCGTCGCCAGCACGCGCGGGATGCGCAGCTTGCGCGCGACTTCCACCACGTGCACCGGTCCGGCGCCGCCGGTGCCGACCATCGTGAACTCGCGCGGGTCGAAGCCTTTCTCGGCGATGTGGATGCGCGCAGCGGACGCCATGTTCTCGTTGACGATGTTGCAGATGCCCCACGCCACCTGCACTGGCGTCAGCTTCAGCTTCGTCGCGAGCTTCTGCAGGGCCGCCTGCGCGAGGTCGCGCCGCAGCTTCATCTCGCCACCCAGGAAATTGTCGGCATTGAGATAGCCGAGCATGAGGTCCGCGTCCGTCACCGTGGGCTCCGTGCCGCCCTGCCCGTAGCAGGCCGGCCCCGGCACCGCGCCCGACGATTCCGGGCCGACATTGAGCAGGCCGAGCTCGTTGACGTGTGCGATGGAGCCGCCGCCGGCGCCGATCTCGATGAGGTCGATGCTGGGAATCAGGATCGGCAGGCCCGAGCCCTTCTTGAAGCGCGACACACGGGCGCATTCGAAGCTGTGCGCGATCAGCGGCTCGCCGCCGACGGCCACGCAGGCCTTGGCCGTGGTGCCGCCCATGTCGAAGGCCAGGATTTCATTGATGCCGTTGTTGCGCGCGGTGTTGAGCGCCGACAGCACGCCGCCCGCCGGCCCGGACTCCAGCAGCAGGATCGGGTTCTCCGCGGCCGCCTGGCCCGAGGTGAAGCCGCCGCTCGACACCATGATGCGCAGCGGCGCCTTGGGCGCGAGCTCGTGCACGCGGGTGTCGAGCCGCGCCAGGTACTCGGCCATCAGCGGCTGCACGTAGGCGTTGGCCGTGGCGGTGGACATGCGTTCGTATTCGCGGATCTCGCGGGCGATGCCCGAG
>CAZXNF010000399.1:0-3908 GCA_964641785.1 uncultured Streptomycetaceae bacterium
TGCGGGAACTGATCGCGTTGGCGAAGAAAAACCCGGGCAAGCTCAATTACGCCTCCGTCGGCAGCACGTCGCACCTGATGGCGGAGATGATCAACAGCATGGCCGGTGTCCAGACCGTGCACATCCCGTACAAGGGCGCCTCGCCCGCGCTCGTCGCGCTGTTGAGCGGCGAAGTGGACTTTTTCGTGAACGCCTTCCCCGGACTGCTGCCCCATATCCAGGCAGGCCGGCTGCGCGCCCTGGCGGTTACCACTACCAAGCGCTCTCCGCTGGCGCCGGACGTTCCGACGATGCTGGAAGCAGGCCTGCCCGGTTATAACGCCAGCACGTGGTATTCGCTGGTGGCGCCGGCTGCTACCCCGCGCGAGATCGTCGCGCGCCTTAACCAGGCCACCGTCAAGGCGCTCCGGTCGCAGGACCTGCTCGACAGCTTCGCCGCCTCCGATACCGAAGTGATGATCATGACGCCGGAGCAGACCGCCGACTTCGCACGCAACGAGATCGCCAAGTGGGCGAAAGTCGTCAAGACCGCGGGGGTAACGCCCCAGTGAGCCCCCCTCCGGAGAACCCATGAAACGACTCTTTCTTGCGCTGGGCGCCACGGCGCTTGTTTGGCTATCGTTGCCGCTGGCCGCTCAACCCTCGCCCGCGGCCTATCCGTCCCGCCCGGTGCGCGTGGTGGTCGCCTTCGTGCCCGGCGGCATTACCGACGTCATCGGCCGCTCGGTCGCGCGCCAGCTCGAGTCGATGGGCCAGCCGGTGATCGTTGAAAACCGCGGCGGCGCCAACGGCCAGCTCGGCAGCGCGCTCGTCGCCAAGGCGCCGCCCGACGGCTACATGCTGCTGATCGGCAGCCAGGGCACGCATGGCATCGCACCGAGCCTTTATACGAAGCTTCCCTACGACCCGGTGAAGGATTTCGAGCACATCTCCATCCTCGCCGTGGCCGGCTTCATGTTGGTCGTGCATCCGAGCATCCCGGTCAAGAACCTGAAGGAACTGATCGCGCTGGCGAAAAAGAATCCGGGCAAGCTCAACTACGCCTCCGTCGCCGGTTCCTCGCAACTGATGTCGGAAATGGTCAACACCATGGCCGGCATCCAGACCATCCCGATCCCGTACAAGGGCGCGGTCCCGGCGACGGTCGCGGTGGTCGGCGGCGAAGCCGACTTCATGGTGCACGCCTTCTCCAGCCTGCTGCCGCTGGTGCAGTCCGGCAAGCTGCGTGCGCTGGGCGTCACCATGGATAAGCGCTCGGTGGTCGCGCCGGACATCCCGACGATCAGCGAAGCGGGCCTGCCCGGCTACAACGCCAGCAGCTGGTTTTCCCTGCTCGCGCCGCCAGGCACCCCGCGCGAAGTGGTGACGAAGCTGAACCAGACCATCGTCAAAGGTCTGAGATCGAAGGAAATGACCGACAGCTTTGCCAGCATGAACGCGGAGGTCATGCCCACCACACCCGAGCAGGCGGCCGACTTCGCGCGGAATGAAGTGGCGAAATGGGCCAAGGTCGTTAAGGCTGCGGGGATACAACCCATCGAGTAGCGCAGGAGGAAGCATGATTGCCATCAAGCCCGTGACCCCGGAGTTCGTCGCCGAGATCGGCAACGCCGATCTGTCCCGCCTGACGGACGCGGTCTTCACCGAGATCGAGGCCGCCTTCAGCCGCTATGCGGTGCTGGTGTTCCACCACCAGCCGATCAACGAGGAACAGCAGCTCGTCTTCGCGAAGCGCTTCGGCGAGCTTGAAGTTTCGGTGCAGCCGTTCGTGCAGACGCCCGGCAACAAGCGCCGGGTCGCAGCGGGCTTCTCCGACATCTCCAATCTGGACGAGAACGGCAAGCTCCTCACTGAAAAGGACAACCGCCGCTTCATCAACCTCGCCAATCAATACTGGCACACCGACAGCTCGTTCAAGCGCACGCCCGGCAAGATGTCGATGCTCTCGGCGCAGTCGGTCGTACCGACCGGCGGCGAAACCGAATTCGCGGACATGCGCGCTGCCTGGGACGCGTTGCCCGCGGAACGCCAGAAGCAACTGGAGGGGCTGATCGCGGAGCACGACTATTACCGTTCGCGATTGATGGTCGGCCTCGACCCCCACTCCATCAGCCCCGAGCGCCGCGCGTTGCGGCCCGCCGTGCCGCAAGTACTCATCCGCACGCATCCGGCGAGCGGTCGCAAGTCGCTGTACCTCGCTTCGCACATCACCAGGATTTACGGGATGGACGAGGCGGAAAGCCGACGTCTCGTGGACGAGCTCACCGAGCACGCTACGCAACCCGCCTTTACCTATCAACACCACTGGACGGTCGGCGACGTGGTGCTGTGGGACAACCGCTGCACCATGCACCGCGGGCGGCCGTTCGACGAAAGCCAGCCGCGTGCCATGCGCCGGGCGACCGTCAGCGACACCGGGCCAACGGTGCCGGAGAACTGGCACCACGCCGCTTAGCGTGTCAGGCGTATCTCTACTCCACCCTCACATTCGCCGCCTTCACCACCTTCGCCCAGCGCGCGATGTCCTGGCGCAGCCACTTGGCGAATTCCTCCGGCGTATTCGCCACCGGTTCGGCGCCTTCCGCCGCCAGCTGCTTCTTCACCTCGGGCGCGTTCACGATCCTCGCGATCTCGCCGTTGAGCAGCAAGATCAGCGCCTGCGACGTTTGACGTGGCGCGAAGATGCCCTGCCAGGCACTGGTTTCGAAGCCCGGCAGGCCCGACTCTGCGACGGTCGGCAACTCCGGCGCCAGCGGCGAGCGCGTCAGCGTGGTGACGGCCACGCCGCGCAGGCGATTGCTCCGCACGTGGGCGATGACGGACGGCATGCTCGCGAAGCTCAACTGGATCTGCCCCGCGATCAAGTCGGTCAATGAAGCCGCGGCGCCTTTGTACGGCACGTGCCGCATATCGACGCCGGCCATCAGGTTGAACATCTCGCCGGCGAGGTGCGGTGAGCCGCCCTGACCTGATGAGCCGAAGTTGAGCTGGCCCGGCTTCGCCTTCGCGAGGTCGATCAGATCCTTGATGCTGCGCACCGGCAGCGCCGGGTTCACCACCAGGATGTTGGGCGCGATCGCCGGCCGGATGATGGGCGCAAGGTCCACCAGCGGGTCGTAGGGCATCTTGCTGTAGAGGCTCGGGTTCACCGTGAACGAACTGGCGGCGAGGAACAGCGTATGGCCATCAGGCGGCGCGCGCACGGTAAGCTCCGCGGCGATCATGCCACTGGCCCCGCCGCGATTCTCGACAACGAACTGCTGGCCGAAGCGTTTGCTCAACTCACCCGCGATCACGCGCGCGATGAAGTCGGCGTTACCGCCCGGCGTCTGGCCGACGATGAAGCGGACGGGCCGGACGGGGTAGTCGGGCTTGGCGGGCGTTGCCGCGTGCGCGTTGACCGCCGCCAGTGTGCCCATCACCAGGGCCGGTGCGAACCATCGGTGCTGCATCTTCTTCTCCTCCTGCCCGTGCGAACGGGCCATGCTTATTCGTCTTTGAAACCCGTTGCCTTGATCAGCTTTTCGTAGCGCACCAGTTCCACGCGGATGTGATCGGCGAGCTGCTGTGGCGTGCTGGCCTCCTGGTCGTAGCCGAGCGGCGCCAGCCGCGCCTTCATCTCCGGCGACTGGAATCCCGCGACCAGTTCCTTGTTCAGCCGCTCGATGATCGCGGGCGGCGTGCCGCGCGGCGCGAACAGCGCGTTCCATGGCGTCATTTCGTAACCGGGCACGCTTTCGCCGATCGTCGGCACTTCAGGCGCGGCCGACGACCGCTTGGCACCCGTAACCGCGACCATGCGCAGCCGGCCCTGTTTCGCGAACCCACCGGACGCAGCAACGCTGGCGAAGCCCATCGACACGTGCCCGCCCATGAGGTCGTTCAGCGCCGGGCCGGTGCCTTTATAG
>CAZXNF010000400.1:0-3904 GCA_964641785.1 uncultured Streptomycetaceae bacterium
GTGACGACGAGCAGATCGCGCCCCAGGCCATCCCGCAGCACGACGAAGTCGCGCAGTTCATCGCCCGCATCGAGCGCACCGACGAAGCCTTCCAACGCGAGCTCTCCCGCGCCAAGGTGCGCCAGCTCAAGAACTTCTACGAAACCGCGGTGACCCAGCCGCCGATCCCGGGTACCGTGTTGCTGTTCACCAGCGACACCCTGCGTTTTCAGTCGCTGTCCGGCCAGGACAACGTCGGCCACTTGCAGGACCCGGGGGCCAAGTACCTCATCATCGACGGCCAGCACCGGCTGGCGGCGCTCAAGTTCTTCCTCTCCGATAACCCGGAGGAAGCCAAGAACATCGACGTGCCCTGCATCATCTTCGACGGCCGCAGCGAGGACTTCGCGGCCGAGATGTTCGTGATCATCAATTCCACGCCCACCCGCATCAACAAGAGCCACCTGGTGGATCTTTACGAGCGCGTGTCCTGGGCCGAGCCCGACCGCCGCTTCGCCGCACGCCTGGTCGAGAGCCTGTATTCCGAGGACGACAGCCCGCTGCAGTACCGCATCAACCGCCTCGGCGGGCGCAGCCTGAAGGACAAGTGGATTCTGCAGGCCGAGCTCTTCAACGAACTGCACCGCTGGGTGAGCCAGGACTGGAAGCGCATCAGCAAGGCCACCAACAGCTATCGCGAGGCCGAGCGCTACTACGGGATCATGCGCGACTTCATGAAGGCCGCCGCCAAGGTGTGGGGCGAGACCTGGGGCGGTGACGGCTACATGGTCACCAAGCCGGTCACGATCAAGGCGATGATCCGGGTCGGCGCCGACCTCGCCCGCGAGGATGCGGACCCCACCGACGGCCGCGTGGCGCGCTGGACGGAGCGGCTGCGTCCGTGGTCGGAGCAGCAGAAAGCGTTCAAGACCGAGGGTTTCTACGAGCGCTTCCCCGCCAAGGGCCAGATCGAGCGCGTGTCCCGCATCCACCGCGACCTTGCCCGCATGGCGAAGATCGAGGTCAAAGGGATCAAGAAGTCCGATTGAGACGGACGCTCTGCGCCGGCTCAATCCCGGCGGGTTGGAACGGGCGCTTCAGCGCCGTTCAACCCGCCGTTTGTTTGTACGGCATGGCGGCGTTCAGCAGCCGGTCTGCTCTGCGAGGTCGAGGAAACTTTCGGCGTTGTAGGTGAAGCGCGCCTCAGAGGCAAGATCGGGGTTGTTGTTGCGGCCATACTCATGCGGGCGCTTGATGAACGCGGTCTGCAGGCCGTATTTCGCCGCGGCGTCGAGGTCGTGCTTGTGCGCGGCGACCATCAGGATTTCCTCCGGCTTCGCGTTGAAGGTGTCCGCGGCGCCCAGGTACATCTTCGGATCCGGCTTGTAGGCCTGGAAGTTGTCCGAGGACAGCACGCAGTCCCACGGCAGGCCGCCGAACTTCGCCATGTCCACCAGCAGGCCGATGTTGCCGTTGGAGAGGGTGGAGATGATGAACTTCGTCTTCAGGCGCTTCAGGCCGCGCACCGCATCGGGCCAGGGCTTGAGGCGGTGCCAGGCGAGGTTGAGGTGCGCTTTCTCGTCTTCGGTCAGCGTCGTGACCTTGAACTTCGCCAGGACTTCTTCGAGGATGCGGCGGTGGATGATGTCGATCTTCTCGAACGGCATCTCACCCCGGGCGACGCGGTCCATCGCGGGCCGGTAGCCGGCGCGCCAGAGCTTGGCGAACTTGTTGGCGTTGATGCGCAGGCCTTTGTCCTGGGCGAGGGCGCGTATTTCGCGGGCGACGGAGCCGTGCCAGTCCACCACGGTGCCGAACACATCGAAGGCGAGGGCTTTGATTTCGCTCATTGCGGTCTCCTCAAGCGGACCGCCCCCGCCGCCCCGCGGCATCCCCTCCTTGCCAAGGAGGGGAGGGAGCGCAGCGGAAGGGGTGGTGGGGTTACTGAAGGGGCCAGTGGATCCCGATTTTCATCGGGATGACGGTTCCGGTTGAACCGTCACTTTGCCGCGATGCACATGATTTCGACGAGCGTGTCGGGCGAGCCCAGGCGGGCTTCCACCGTGGCGCGCGCCGGCAGGTTCTTCGGGTCGATCCACTTCAACCAGGCTTCGTCCATCTTCGGCTTGTCGCGCATGTCGTTCACGTAGACCGTTGCGGTGAGCAGCTTGGATTTGTTGCTGCCGGCGCCGGCGAGCAGGCCATCGATCTGCTTCAGGATGTCCTCGGTCTGGCCTTTCGCGTCGAGTTTGAGGTTATCCGACACCTGGCCGGCGAGGTACAGCACGCCATTGTGTTCGACCATGTCGCAGATTTTACCCATGGGATTGGTGCGTACGATGTTGCTCATGCCTGCTCCTTGTTGACTGGCCGCTGGCGAGGTCGCGGCGATGACCATGATTTCGACGAGCGTTTGCGGGTTGCCGAGCAATGTTTCCACGGTGGCGCGGGCCGGCAGGTTTTTCGGGTCCACCCAGGCGAGCCAGGCTTCGTCCATGCCGGGCTTCACCCGCATGTCGGACACGAAGACATTAACCGAGAGCAGTCGCGACTTGTCGCTGCCGGCTTCCGCCAGTGCGGCATCGATCTGTTTGAGGATGGCGGCCGTCTGGCCTTTGGAATCGGGCGCGGCATCGGCCGCGGTGGTGCCGGCGATGTAAACGACGCCGTCGCGCACGACGGCGCGCGACAGTTTGCTGCTTGAACCTATGCGGTTGATGCTCACGCCGGAGACTCCCTTGGGTTGCGGTGGACGGGCAGGGCGCTATTCTGCGGCGGAACGCAGCGGACGGCAAACTGCGGGTGCACCGCGCTTGACGAACCTGCACGCAGCCGCTATCTCTAGCAATCGCAGTTTCGACCGGCCTGCAGCGGCGGGGCGGGAGCACCCAAGGAGACGGATATGACACAGGCCATCGACGTGCTGGTGAGCGAAGTGGGGCCGCGCGACGGCCTGCAGAACACCAAGCAGTTCATGCCCACGGAGTACAAGAAGCGCTGGATCAGCGCGGCGGCCGCGGCGGGCCTGCGCGAGATCGAGGTGTGTTCCTTCGTGCCGCCGAAGTTGATCCCGCAGATGATCGATGCTGACGAGGTCGTCGCGCACGCGCTGACCATCCCCGGCTTGACCGTCGCCGTGCTCGCGCCCAACCTCAAGGGCAGCCTGCGCGCGATGGCCGCCGGCGCGCACAAGATCACGCTGCCGATCTCCGTCAGCCACGCCCACAGCCTGTCGAACGTGCGCAAGACGCCGGACGAGGCTGTAGCGGAAGCGGCCCGTATCTGCGACGCGCGCGATGAACTGCCGAAGGACCAGCGACCGAAAATCGAAGCAGGCCTGTCCACCGTGTTCGGTTGCACGATCCAGGGCGAGGTCAAGGAAAGCGAAGTCGTGCGGCTCGCCATCGCCTGCGTGGAAGGCGGCTGCGACGAGATTGGTCTCGCGGATTCGGTGGGTTATGCGAATCCGGCGCAGATTCGGCGGGTCTACCGGCAGGTGTACGCGGCCGTCGGCGACCGCCTTTCGGGACTGCATTTACACAACACCCGCGGGCTCGGGCTCGCCAACGTCGTTGCCGGACTGGAAGAGGGCGTGCGCACCTTCGATGCCTCGCTCGGCGGGCTGGGCGGCTGTCCGTTCGCGCCGGGTGCCACCGGCAACATCGTCACCGAGGACCTGGTGTTCATGCTCGAGTCCATGGGCCTGCGTACCGGTATCGATCTCGACAAGCTCGTGGCGATCCGCAAGCTGGTCGCCGAAGGTATCCCCGGCGAGCCGCTTTACGGCTACCTGCCGACGGCGGGCGTGACGAAGGGGTTTGCGCCCGCGGTGCGGGCGGAAGGATGAGGGATGAGGGATGAGGGAAAGAACTAGTGTAGTGCTTCATATTTAATAGAACTAAAAGCAACTCGTCGAGTCCAAGTA
>CAZXNF010000401.1:0-2987 GCA_964641785.1 uncultured Streptomycetaceae bacterium
GGTCAATCCGGACGAGTTCTACGTCTACAAGCCGTAGGCAGAGGTAATGAACACCACCTGGTCGAAGCCCGACTCGGTGTCGAGGGTGAACATGACCCCGGAAGAAGCGAGATCGCTGCGCACCATGCGCTGGATGCCCGCCGACAGCGCGACTTCATCATGCGTGAAGCCCTGGTGCACGCGATAAGAGATCGCCCGGTCGTTGTAGAGCGAGGCGAACACGTGCTTGATCGCCTCCATCACATTGGCCGCGCCGCGGATGTTGAGGAAAGTCTCCTGCTGGCCGGCGAAGGACGCGTCCGGCAGGTCTTCGGCTGTGGCGGAGGAACGCACCGCGACCGCCGGCTCCGCCCCCAGCGCGGCGTAGGCCATCACGATGGCCTTTTCCAGCGCGGGCGGGAACGGCTGTTCGAGCATCCAGCCGCGAATCTGCTGGCCGGACGCGGCCAGCGCCTTGACGTCTTCCGTATCGAGGGTGGCGAGCGCCGCCGAGATGCGCTTGTCGAGGCCGCCGTGCGCCAGAAATTCGCGATAGGCGTCGGCGGTGGTGGCAAACCCGCCCGGCACCCGTACGCCGGTGTGGGCAAGGCCGCTGATCATCTCGCCGAGCGAGGCGTTCTTGCCGCCGACCCGCCCGACGTCGGTCATCCGCAGGTCTTTCAGGTCCACGACGTGCTGTCCGCCGGAAAACGCCGTCGTCGTTGCTGTTGCTGTTGCTGTTGCCGTTGCTGTCATTGCCGCCGCCTTAAATTGTGTGCAAGATGCGACGCACGATGCGTACTCCGCGCGCCGCCCGCAGTTGTCTGTCCAACCACCATTTTACCGGCTCGCCCACCCGCCCGCACCGATGACGCAACGTCGCACCGCCTTTTTCGTGTCCGACCGGACCGGCATCACCGCCGAAATGCTGGGCCACAGCCTGCTCACGCAGTTCGCCGATTCGGTCCCGATTCAGGAAATCACCCTGCCTTTTGTCGATTCCACGGACAAGGCACGGGCCGTGGTTACCCGCATCAATGCGAAAGGCGTGGAAGATGGCGCCCGCCCCCTGGTCTTCAGTACGCTGGTCAACGCCGAAGTGGCCAAAGTCGTCGGCGGAGCCGCTGCGCTGTTCCTGGACTGCTTCGACATCTTCATCGCTCCGCTTGAACGCGAGCTGGGCGTCGGCGCTTCCCATGCCGTTGGCAAATCGCACAGCGCGAGCAACGTCAACAACTATCACCACCGGATCGACGCCGTGAACTACTCGCTGTCGCACGACGACGGCGTTTCCACCCGCGATCTCGCAGAGGCGGACATCATCCTGACCGGCGTCTCGCGCTGCGGCAAAACGCCGACCTGCCTGTATCTCGCGATGCAGTTCGGCATCCGCGCCGCCAACTACCCCCTGATTCCGGAGGACTTCGGCACGCGCCAGTTGCCCGGCCAGCTCAAACCGCTGCGCAAGCGCCTTTACGGCCTGACCATCGCACCCGCGCGCCTGTCGGAAATCCGCACCGAACGCCGGCCCAACAGCCATTACGCGGCGCTGTCCAACTGCGAATTCGAGGTCCGCGAAGCCGAAGCGCTGATGCGGCAGGAAGGCATCCCCTTCCTCGATGCCACCTCCAAATCCGTGGAAGAACTGGCGGCCACCATCGTGCACGAAGCCAAGCTCGAACGCAGGATCTACTGAGCCCGCCACTACCTTGCCCGCTTGATTATAGGAGCAGGCCCGACCGCGGCAACATGGGCCGAACGGGCCACGCCGTAATGGTACCCGTCGCTAGGCGCGCAGTTGCCTTACGCGTTCGAACAGGCACACCGCTGCCGCAGAAGCAACATTCAGCGATTCCACGCGCCCCGACATCGGTATGGCTGCAAGCGCATGTACGACCGCCCGCAGCGCGCTGGTGAGGCCCGCCCCTTCATTGCCGAACGCAAAGGCCACCGGACCACGCAGATCCATCTCGTATATCGTGCGCGAAGCTGGATGGCTCGTGCCGATCACGCGCCCCTGAAAAGCACGCGCGTACGCGGCGAGGTCGACGCCTTCGTGGATCGCCAGCATGAAATGCGCGCCCATCGCCGCCCGCAGCACCCGCGGCGACCAGGCGTGCACCGCGTGCGGCGAAAGGCAGACATGGTCGATGCCCGCCCCCGCCGCGGAGCGCAGGATCGACCCGAGGTTGCCGGGATCCTGGAGGTCTTCCAGCAGCACGACGCCCTGGGCATCGGCGGGTGCCGCCGCGTCCTGCCGCGGCGTCGGAATGACGGCCATTACACCGGTGGGTGCCTGTACGGTCGAGATCTGGGCGAACAACGCATCACTCAGTTGCAGGGGACCGCACGCGCTGCAGTGTTCGAGCAGGCGGCGAACTTCGGGGGCATCCTGCGCGCCACGGCTGACGAACAGTTCAGCGGGCACGCCGACGTGCTCGTAATACGCCATCGCCAGATGAACCCCGTCGAGCACCGATAGTCCGGTCTTGCGGCGTTCGCGCGAAGACTGCGCCAGTTTCACCAGCCGGCGGTAGCGCGGGTTCTCCGCCGAGACAATGGACTTCAGTGGAGGACTCACGTCGCGCAGGTCCGGAAGCCGGCGATGACATCGCGGCGCTCTGGCGTAAAAAAGTTGCGCCAGGTCGTGCGCAGCAGCGCGGGCGCCGTTGCATGGCAGCCGCCGCGGAGCGCCCGATGACTGCCGAACCACGGCTCGGAATATTCGCGATAGGGATCGCGCACGTAGCCGGGATACGGCGCGAACGTGTCGGCCGTCCACTCCCAGACATTGCCGAAAGCCTGGCGCAGGCCCCACGCACTGTCGCCAGCGGAATACGCCTGAACGCTGACCACCCCGCCGGGACCGCCGTGCAGGTTGGCATGCATCGCGTCCGCCGCGGCAGCGCCCCAGGGCGTCACCCTTTTTTTGATGCCCTCTGGCGCCGCCGGCGCGGTCGCAGCAGGACTGGAGGGTGCGCGGGAACGCAGCCCAAGGCTGGCCATCC
>CAZXNF010000401.1:2997-3880 GCA_964641785.1 uncultured Streptomycetaceae bacterium
GCGCGGTCGCAGCAGCTTGCTCCCACTCGGCCTCGCGTGGCAGGCGGCGCCCGGCCCAGCGGCACCAGGCGTCGGCTTCGTGCGCATTGACGTGAACGACCGCTGAGTCACGCGTGAGCGGCTGCCAGCGGTCGAACACGCGATGTTCCCATCCGCCCGGTTGCCGACGCCAGTACACCGGATGTTCCGCCCCCGCTGCCAGGCGCCAGCGCCAGCCTTCGGGCGTCCAGCCGGACGCCTGTCCGTAGCCGCCGGCGTCCACGAAGGCCGCGAACTCGCCGTGCGTCACCGCGGCACGGGCGATGGCGAAAGGGGCCATCGTCACCGGGTGCGCCCACTTCTCGTTATCGAACACGAATGCCTGACCGGGCGTCGCACCGAGCTGGTAAGCGCCGCCGGGCAGTTGAACATCGCCGGCGACCGCCTCGAAACGGTCGCCGGGCCCGACGCCCGAGGTTGCCGGGGCCTCGTAGCCGAGGGTCTGCCGCGTATAGACGAACGCCTCGCCATGCATTTCTTCATGCGCGGTGGCGAGTTCTGCGAAGTAGCGCAGCGCCGCGTGGTCCGGCTCACGTTCAAGACGCGCCTGTATGGCTTCATCCACCGCCGCCAGGTAGTCCATCACCGCGGTCCAGCCCGGCAAGGGCAGATCCCAGCGCGTGGCATGCGCGACCTGCGAGGAGTCGTAGAGACTATCGGCGTCCGCGCGCAGCGAGTCGCCGAAGCGATCGGGCGCCTGCCAGCGCAGGCACCAGCGCTCCTGGAACCAGGCGAGGTGGCCGAATTCCCATAGGGGCGGATTGAGGATGGCCAGCCTTGGGCTGCGTTCCCGCGCACCCTCCAGTCCTGCTGCGAGCGCCAGCGTGCGGGCCCGCGCCGCGCG
>CAZXNF010000402.1:0-3118 GCA_964641785.1 uncultured Streptomycetaceae bacterium
GTGGCGGCTCGGGCCGCCTTGGGCGCGCCGCCCCAGAGTTCCTCAAGGTTGTAGTACGCGCGGATCGTGGGATGCATGATATGCACCAGTACCGCTCCGAGGTCGACCAGCACCCACTCGCCGTTGGACTCGCCCTCGACGCCGTAGACCTTGGCGCCGGCCGCCTTCAGTTCATTCTGCACGTTGCGGGCCAGCGCGTTGACCTGCCGCGAGGAGTCCCCGCTGGCGATGACCATGCGGTCGAACATCGCCGTCAGCTTGCGCACGTCGAACACGACGATGTCGCGCCCCTTCACGTTTTCCAGTGCGGCAACTGCGGCTTTGGTGAGGCGGTCTGGCGTCATTCCCGGTACAGGTTGTTGGCCCGAATATAGTCGAGAACCGGATCGGGCAGCAAATAGCGGGGGCTCCCGCCGTCGGCCAGCGCACGGCGGATCATGGTGGCGGAAATATCAAGCGCGGCGATCGGCAGCGCGGCGATGCCGCCGGCCGGCGTCGTGTAGATGTTCAGGACCTGCCGCAGGAGGCGCTTCTCGTATTCCCGGGCGAGCGGCTGCGGCATGCGGTCCGGCCAGGATTCGATGGGGAAGCCGGGCCGGTGCGCGATCACGACGTGGGCGAGGCCAAACAGCTCGTGCCAGCGATGCCAGGTCGCGAGTTCCAGGAAGGCATCGGCGCCCAGCAAGAGCACGAGTGGGCGCTGCGGCCCTTCCTCCGCCCGCAGCTCCGCCAGCGTGTCGAAAGTGTAGCCAGGGCCACTGCGGCGCACTTCGCGCGCGTCCACGGCGAAACGCGCATTGCCGACGATGGCGAGCACCGCCATCGCCAGTCGATGCGTGGCGGCGGTAGCCGGCGCCGCGCGGTGCGG
This sequence comes from uncultured Streptomycetaceae bacterium, assembly GCA_964641785.1. Taxonomy (GTDB): domain Bacteria; phylum Pseudomonadota; class Gammaproteobacteria; order Burkholderiales; family SG8-41; genus CAZXNF01. Next base: position 869 of record CAZXNF010000402.1, read on the forward strand.
CGGCGTGCCGGCGGGGATCAGGCGCACCTCCGCCAGCTTCAGCGCGTCCGCCAGCTCTTCCGCGAGCCGCAGGTGGCCGTAGTGGATCGGGTCGAACGTGCCGCCTAGGATGCCGAGGGGAGCGGTTGACATGCGTCAATCGTAAGCGAAAGACGAGAGAGGAGAGAGGAGAGACGGGCAAAACCACGTCTTTCGTCTGTCGTCTGTCGTCTCGCGCTTCACGCGCTACAGCACCAAACGCCGGATATCGGACAACACGCTGGAGAGGAACGCGATGAAATGCGCGCCCTGCGCGCCGTCGACCACGCGGTGGTCGTAGGACAGCGACAGCGGCAGCATCAGGCGCGGCGCGAACTGCTTGCCGTCCCACACCGGTTTCAACTGGCCCTTGGAGACGCCAAGAATAGCGACTTCCGGTGCGTTGATGATGGGCGTGAAGGCGGTGCCGCCGATCCCGCCCAGGCTGGAGATGGAGAAACAGCCGCCCTGCAGGTCCGCGGGATTGATCTTGCCGTCGCGCATGCGGGTGCTGAGGTCGCCCAGTTCCTTCGCCAGGTCGACCAGGCCCTTCTTGTCCACGTCGCGCAGCACCGGCACCACCAGCCCGAACGGGGTGTCCACCGCCACCCCGATGTGGAAGTATTTTTTCAGGATGAGGCTTTCGCCGTCCGGCGCGAGCGAGGCGTTGAAATTGGGATATTGCTTCAGCGCTACCACGCAGGCCTTGAGCAGGAAAGCGATCAGCGTGAAGCGCACGCCCTGCTTCTTCAGCTCGTCGGCCTGGCCCTTACGAAAGGCTTCCAGTTCGGTGATGTCGGCCTCGTCGAACTGGGTGACGTGCGGAAGGCTCACCCAGTTGCGGTGCAGCGCCGCGCCCGAGAGCTTCTTGATGCGCGTCAGCGCCTGCGTTTCGACCGGGCCGAACTTCGCGAAGTCCACCACCGGCATGGGCGGCAGGTTGAACGGCAGGCCGCCACCGGCGGCGGTTTTGGGCCGCGTCAGTTCGCCCTTGACGAAGGACTGCACGTCCTCCTTGACGATACGGCCTTTGGGCCCGCTGCCCTTGATCCTGCCGAGGTTGGCGCCCAGTTCGCGCGCAAAGCGGCGCACGGAGGGACTGGCATGCGCGAGCGCGAGGCTCGTCTCGTCCACCGGTTCGAGCGAGGCCGTCGGCGCCGCGGGCCTGGACGGTGCGGCAACCTGCGCACTGCCGGCGGGCGCAGCCGCGGCCTTCGCCGGCGCCGCTGCGGGGACGGACGCCACGGCTGCCGCAGGGCCCGCGCTGCCGGCCAGCGTCAGCACCAGCGTGCCTTTGGACACCTTGTCGCCCACCTTGACCTTCAGGTCCTTGACCACACCGGCGACCGGCGACGGCACGTCCATCGTCGCCTTGTCGGACTCGAGTGTGACCAGCGGCGTTTCGGCATCCACCGTATCGCCGGGCTTCACCAGCACCTCGATGACCGGGATGTCCTGGTAGTCCCCGATGTCGGGCACCTTGACCTCGATCGTTCCGCCCGCTGCAGCGGGAGCTGCAGGCGCAGCCGCGACGGGTGCGGGCGCTGCTGCGGCAGGCGCCTTGGCGGGTGCGGCGGCTGCCGGCGCCGCCTTGGTCGGTGCGGGCGCTGCTGGCGCCGCGGCGCCAGCAGCTTCCAGCGTCAGCACCAATGTGCCCATCGACACCTTGTCGCCAACCTTGAGCTTCACGTCCTTGACGACGCCGGCGGACGGCGACGGCACGTCCATCGTCGCCTTGTCGGACTCGAGGGTGACCAGCGGGGTCTCGGCATCGACGGCGTCGCCGGGCTTCACCAGCACCTCGATAACGGGGATGTCCTTGTAGTCCCCGATATCGGGGACTTTGATTTCGATGGTTTGACTCATGGCCTAGACGGTCAGCGGGTTGGGCTTGTCGGGGTCCACGCCGTACTTCTTGATCGCTTCCGTCACTTTCTTCTGCGGCAGCACCTCGGTGTCCGCCAGCGCCTTCAGCGCCGCGACGGCCACGTAGTTGCGGTCCACCTCAAAGAAACGGCGCAGTTTCTCGCGCGTGTCGGAACGGCCGAAGCCGTCGGTGCCGAGCACCGAGTAATGCGGCGTCGGCAGGAAGGCGCGCACCTGGTCGGCGAACAGCTTCATGTAATCGGTCGCGGCGATCACCGGGCCTTCACGGTCCTTCAGGCACTGCGCGATGTGCGGCACGCGCGGCGTGGCTTCCGGATGCAGCATGTTCCAGCGCTGGCAGTCCAA
>CAZXNF010000402.1:3128-3847 GCA_964641785.1 uncultured Streptomycetaceae bacterium
AAGCTGGTGACGCTCCAGATGTCGGCGGCGACGCCGAAGTCCTTCTCGATCTGGTCGGCCGCGGCGATCACTTCGCGCAGGATGGTGCCGCTGCCCAGCAGTTGCACGCGCGGGGCCTGCTTGCCGCCCTTGCCTTCGCGCAGCAGGTACATGCCCTTGAGGATGTTCTTCTCCGCACCCTCGGGCATCGCCGGATGCGGGTAGTTCTCGTTCATCACGGTGATGTAGTAATAGATGTCTTCCTGCTCCTGGTACATCCGGCGCAGGCCGTCCTGCATGATCACCGCCAGCTCGTAGGCGTACGTGGGATCGTAGGACACGCAGTTCGGGATCGTCCCGGACAGAATGTGGCTGTGGCCGTCCTCGTGCTGCAGGCCTTCGCCGTTCAGCGTGGTGCGGCCCGCCGTGCCGCCGAGCAGGAAGCCGCGGGCGCGCATGTCGCCGGCCGCCCAGCACAGGTCGCCGACCCGTTGGAAGCCGAACATCGAATAGAAGATGTAGAACGGGATCATCGGCACGCCGTGCGTGCTGTAGGACGTCGCCGCCGCGATCCACGAGCTCATCGCGCCGGCCTCGTTGATACCTTCCTCGAGGATCTGGCCCTTCTGGTCTTCCTTGTAGAACATGAGCTGGTCGGCATCCTGCGGCGTGTAGAGCTGGCCCACATGCGAGTAGATGCCGAGCTGGCGGAACATGCCTTCCATGCCGAAGGTGCGCGC
>CAZXNF010000403.1:0-3833 GCA_964641785.1 uncultured Streptomycetaceae bacterium
CCCTTGTACGGCACATGCACGAACTCGACGCCGGCAGCGACCCGCAGGGACTCGACCGCGAGATGCGGCATGCCGCCATTGCCGGTCGAGCCGTAGATCAGTTGCCGGGGCTTCGCTTTTGCCAGCGCGACCAGTTCTTTGGTCGTTTTCACCGGCAGCGAGGGATGCACGACCAGCATTTCCGGGACCGTGACCGCGAGCGTGACCGGCGCGAGATCACGGTGCACGTCGATCGGCAGCTTGGCATACAGGCTGGGCGCAAAGGTGAGCACGCCGGTGCCCGCGAAGTAAACGACGTAGCCGTCGGCAGGTACGCCCTTGACGAGATACTCGGCGGCGATCAGGCCGCTGACGCCGGGGCGGTTCTCGACGACGACCTGCTGGCCGACGACCTCGGTCATTTTCTGCGCGATCGTGCGCGCGAAGAAATCGGCGGGTCCGCCGGCCGGAAACCCGACCAGCATGCGAATCGGCTTGGCGGGGAAAGCCGCAGCGCCGGCGGGAGCCTGCGCGAGTGCCGGCGTGATGTAGTACAGGGCAACGGCGAATGCCGCGACGCGCGTCAGACTACGCATGATCTCCTCCGGTTCTGTTCTTGGAAAACGGCAGGGAGAAGGGGAGATGCCACCCCCCCCGTTCCCTTGCCGGCGACTGTATCGACGGCCCGGCAAGGCGTCAATCGCGCAACCTCCGACATCGCGCAACCTCCGAACACCAAGGGTCAGAGTCAATCTATTTTCCATCGCTTCCCACTCACGCCAGACTAATTTAACTCTGACCCTTGGTGCTCCGCTCAGCGGCAAACCGCTGGAGTTCGACGGTGCCGCAAGGTGCGTGGCGGGGTGCTGAGGCGCCGTTAAGCGTTGCTTAAGGAAGGTCTTGCAGAATGCCCGGGTCATGCAACCCGGGAGCATTGCAATGGAAGACCTCAATGGCTACGCGCGCCTCGCCAAGGCGGTGGTGATGGCGGACGAACTCTTGGAAGAGTGCTCGAAGTCCACGGTGGCGGAGGCCGCCCGCATCCTCGCCGCGGACCTCGCCCACTACCAGCGGACCTATGGCCGCCGGCCCGTTGACCGCGCCGCACTGCTGGTCAATTTCAGCAAGCTGACGGAAGACCAGGCGGAATGGATGTCCGAAAGCCTGGAGAACCTGCTCGTGGCCCTCGTCACCGTACACGACAGCGAGCGTCGGGAGTCGGCTGCGCTGCAATAGCGTAGTGCCCGGCGGGTATTACCAGAGCGATGCACGCGCACGCGCGGGCCATGCCCGATCGTACTCCTCGCCGCCGACCCGATTGTCGCTGAGTGCGGCCAGGATCTGGCCGGCGCTCGGCAGGGTGGCCGGGTCCGTGTGCCGCGCAGGGTTCCACAAATCGGACCGCACGATCGCGCGGGCGCACTGGAAGTAGATCGACTCGACCGTCATCACGAGCACCGAGCGCGGGGCCTTGCCGTCTTTCTCGAATGACGCCAGCAGGGCGGGGTCCGTGCTGAGATGGGCGCGGCCATTGACCCGCAGCGTATTGCCCGTGCCGGGGATCAGGAACAGCAGCGCCACCCGCGGATCGCGCACGATGTTGCGCAGAGAATCCACGCGATTGTTGCCGCGGCGGTCGGGCAGCATCAGCGTGGTGTCGTCGTGCACGCGCACGAAACCCGGCGCGTCGCCGCGCGGGGAACAGTCGAGGCCTTCCGGCCCGCTCGTGGCCAGCACCGCAAAGGGCGAGGCGGCGATCATCGCGCGATAGTGCGGCGTGACGAAGCCGACTTCCTTCGCCGTCGCGGTTTCGCCGGGCAGACCGTAGACGGCTTCAAGCTGTTCGATGCTGGTGACGGTGGACATGGGCAGGTCAGTGACGGGTGGGCGGAGAGTAGATCCTATCGGAGTGAAGGTGCCGTCGAGGAGCGGGGTTTCCCGCGCTTCGACAATAGCGCCAGCAGGGCTTTACCGGCCTGGTGGAGTTCGCCATCGTTGCGAATCTCGGTCATCGACACGCCGTCGGTGGCCTGGAGACGCACGCTCCGCGCCAGGCGGGCCTCCACCGCAGCCGGTGTTTCGCGGCCCCGCGAGGTCAGGCGCGCGCGGATGACTTCCGGCGACGCGGTGACCAGCACCGCTTCGAGCTGCGGAAAGGCCGTGCGCGCCGTCGGCAGATAGCCTCGAGACCCGTTGACCACAACGGTCAGCCCCGCGGCCAGCCAGTCGCGGATTTCCGTGCGGACGCCGTAGCGCAGGCCGTTGGCCTCCCAGTGCAGCGCGAAGGCGCCGGCGCGCTGCAGCGCCTCGAACTGGCGATCGGTGACAGCGATGTGGTTTTCACCGCCGGCCGTGGCGGGCCGCGTGATCGTCCGTCGCGCGAACACCGCCGTAGTGCCGCCGGGGAGGTGCCCCCGCGCGTAGTCGAGCACGCTGTCCTTGCCCGCGCCGGACGGGCCCACCACGTAGATCAGTCGTCCGTTCATGGCACGAACGGCGCGCGGTGGATCAGCCGGAAATCCGCGCCCGCCGGTGCTTCCTCGAACACGCACAGGGCATCAAAGCGCAACGCCTCGCCGGCGAGTGCCTTGGCGCGCAGTTCCGCCGCGCGGCGTACTGCTGCGATGATCGCCTGCGGGGTGCCCATCAACGGGCCGGTCAGCGAGAGATGAAAGCGGTAGCGCTCCAGCACGTACGGATAGCCCCAGCGTTCGAGCAGCGCGCGTTCGACCGCATCCAGCGGCGACTTCTGGCGTCGCGCCAGTTCCGCGCGGTCAAGGGGCGCACGGTAGTCGTCGAACTGCGTGACGCAGGCGGTGGCGATCGCGTCGATGCGGGGGTCCGGATGCGCCGGTGTCAGCGCCAGGAAGTCCGGCAGGTGTTCGACGGTGAGCGGCGGCAGCGTAAACGCCGTATGAGTACGCGCGTAGCGGTCGCAGGCGGCGAGCAGGTCCTCCCGTGCGCAGCCGTCGGCCAGCCGGAACGGCGGCTTCAGCGTGGCGTGCAGGCCGTATCGGCGGGGATGTTCCGTCAACCGCGCCAGCGTGGTCGTATCCACGCCGGGAATATCGGGCTGCGGCAAGACCTCGCCGCTGAAGGCGCAGCGGCCCAGCCAGGCCGAGCCCTGCTGCCACCATGCGCTGCCGGCGGGCGGCGCGTAGTAGAGCGCGTAGCGGGCGCCGGCGTGAGTATCAGTCAAGGCGGTCCGCCTCTACGATCAGTTGCACCTGGTCGCCGCCGAAGAAGCTGCGGCCAAACTCGACGGGCAGCCCCGCAGGGTCGGTGTTGAGGCCTTCGACGCACAGCACCGGCCGCGTTTCCGGCTGGCCGAGCCGGCATGCGGTCTCGGTGTCGGGCAAGCGCGCGGTGATCTCGCTGCGGCGGCGGGTGTAGTCGGTGACGCCGCAGGCGGCCAGCGCGCGGCTGATCGACCCCTCCCGCGCGATGGCATCCGCGATGCCGGCGAGACGCGGCGGGAAGTAATGTTCGCTGACGCTGACCGTCCGCCCCTCCGCCTCGCCTGCCGTGACCACCACGGTCAGGGGCGAGCCCTCGGTAACGGCGAGCAACTGCGCGATCCGGGCTGACGCCGCCATTTCGCGGGTTTCCAGCACACGATGCCGACCGCGCAGGCCGATGGCGGCCAGGTTCTCCGTAAACCGCGTGCGGCGGCCCAGCACGTAATCGATGGCCCACTCGGCCACGAAGGTGCCGCGGCCGTGCGCGACCCTCACCACACCCCGGCTGGCAAGCCGGGCGACGGCTTGCCGCACGGTATGGCGGTTGACGCCGAAGCACGCGGCCAGCGTCTGCTCCGTCGGCAACTGCTGGCCGGGGGTGTAGCGGCCCACAGC
>CAZXNF010000404.1:0-1689 GCA_964641785.1 uncultured Streptomycetaceae bacterium
GCGGTGAAGGCCGCGGGGCCGACCAAGTTCAAGATGGGCGGTACCGGCTCCAAACAGGAAGACCAGATCATCACCGTCGGACTGGAGAAGGCCACCGGCACCAAGTTCATCTACCTGCCCTTCAAGGGCGGCGGCGACGTGGCGGTGCAACTGGTCGGCGGCCACATCAATTCGTCCGTCAACAACCCGATCGAGGCGGTGGCGCAATGGCGTGCGGGCAAGCTGCGGCCGCTGTGCGTGTTCGACGACACGCGCATGCCCTACAAGAACAAGGTCACCGACACCATGTCGTGGTACGACATTCCGACCTGCAAGGAAGCCGGCGTGCCGACGGACTACGTGATGCTGCGCGGCATCTTCATGCCCGCCGGTGTTACGCCCGACCAGGTGAATTTCTACGTGGACCTGTTCAAGAAGGTGCGTGACACGCCGGAGTGGAAGAAATTCATGGAAGACGGCGCCTTCAACCAGACCTTCATGGCCGGCAAGGAGTACACCGGCTGGGTCGAGAAAGCCGAAGTCCTGCACCGCGACTTGATGAAGGAAGCGGGCTTTCTCGCCAAACCCTGACCGGGCTGCGGGAACGGGCGCCCGCGGCCTCCGCCGCGGCACGCTGGCGCATGTCTCGCTGCTGGCGACGCTTACCCGCACATACACCCATGGCGGACTCCCACGAACCCGCACCGCGCGGCCTCCGGCAGCGTACGGCTGAGATTGCCGTCGCGCTCGGCCTGATCGCGGTGGGCGGCACGGTTGCGATCGACAGCTGGCGGCTCGGCGCCGCCTGGGCCGATGACGGCCCGCAGGCGGGCTACTTTCCCTTCTACATCGGCGCACTGGTGTGCCTCTCCGCCGCCATCGTGCTGGTGCAGGCGCTACGGGCGCAGGGCAAGGCGCGCGAGACACTGTTCGTCGAGTGGGGGGCGCTGCGTCTGGTGCTTGCAGTGCTGTTGCCGGCGGGGGTCTACGTGCTGGGCGTGCAGTTGTTCGGCATTTACCTCGCTTCGGCCGTCTACATATGCGCCTTCATGGTGTGGCTGGGGAAGTACACCTGGTGGAAGGGTGCCGCGACGGGCGCGGGCGTGGCCGGCGTGCTGTTTCTGATGTTCGAGGTGTGGTTCAGGGTGCCATTGGCCAAAGGTGCCTTCGACCCACTGTCGTTCCTGGGCTACTAGCCAGAACAAGGCGGGCACCGCGATGGAGGAAATCAACGCACTGTTTCACGGGTTCGCCATCGCCCTGACCCCGTTCAACCTGATGCTGATGTTCATCGGCATCATTCTGGGCGTCATCATCGGCGTGTTGCCGGGGCTGGGCGGGGCGAACGGCGTGGCGATCCTGCTGCCGCTGACCTTCACGATGCCGCCGACGTCGGCGATCATCATGCTGTCGTGCATCTATTGGGGTGCACTGTTCGGCGGTGCGATCACCTCCGTGCTGTTCAACATCCCGGGCGAGCCGTGGTCGGTGGCGACCACTTTCGACGGCTATCCGATGGCGCAGCAGGGCCGGGCGGGCGAGGCGCTGACCGCGGCGTTCACCTCGTCCTTCATCGGCGCCTTTGTCGCCGTGGTGATGATCACTTTTCTCGCGCCGCTGGTGGCGAAGTTCGCGCTCAAATTCGGGCCGCCGGAATTCTTCTCGGTCTACTTCCTGACCTTCTGCAGCTTCATCGGCATGGGCAAGGGT